>CAZGZH010000021.1:0-10119 GCA_964529645.1 uncultured Flavobacteriaceae bacterium | reverse complement strand
ACGCGACATAGACGTTTCAGAATAAGCCACTACCTCTTGCAGTAAAGCGTGACCAATTTCTTGTTCGGCCACAGGCTTACCACTCATAAATTTTTCTAACTTTTCAATATCTTTATAAGCATAATAAGCTAAACAATAGCCTTCGCCACCATCTCTGCCAGCGCGTCCTGTTTCTTGATAATAACTTTCTAAACTTTTTGGAATGTCATGGTGAATTACAAAACGCACATCGGGTTTATCTATGCCCATGCCAAAGGCAATTGTGGCCACAATTACATCAACGTCTTCCATTAAAAACATATCTTGATGCTTGGCGCGTGTTTTAGCATCTAAACCAGCATGATAGGGCAATGCCTTGATGCCATTTACCTGAAGTACTTGTGCTATTTCTTCAACTTTTTTACGACTCAGACAATAAATAATACCAGATTTACCTTTGTATTGTCTTACAAATCGGATAATATCTTTATCAACATCGGCTGTTTTAGATCTTACGTCATAAAAAAGATTGGGTCTATTAAATGACGCTTTAAAAATATTGGCTGTTGTAATACCCAAATTTTTAAGAATATCTTCTTGCACCTTTGGTGTCGCAGTGGCTGTTAAACCAATTACCGGCACATCGTCTATTTTTTTAATAATGGTTTTAAGGTTTCTGTACTCGGGTCTAAAATCGTGACCCCATTCTGATATACAATGCGCTTCGTCTATCGCAACAAAAGAAATGACCTGTTTTTTGAGGAAATCTATATATTCTTCTTTTGTCAATGATTCTGGCGCCACGTATAAAAGTTTTGTAATACCTTCTTCTATATCGCTTTTAACTTGTTTTACTTGACCTTTATTTAGAGAAGAGTTTAAAACATGGGCTATACCTTGATTTGTAGATATGCCTCTTATCGCGTCAACTTGGTTCTTCATCAATGCAATTAAAGGCGATACAATTATAGCTGTACCTTCTTGTACCAATGCTGGTAATTGATAGCACAATGACTTACCACCACCTGTAGGCATAACAACAAAAGTATTGTCTCTTTTTAAAACACTTTTAATTACCTCTTCTTGAAGACCTTTAAATTTCGAAAAACCAAAGTGTTTCTTTAAGGCCTTATGTAAATCAATTTCGTTTAGCATCATCGTTATTATATCTCTAATATTTTAGATACATTTGCATAAAGATACTAAAAAATATTATCTACAAAATAATTTTCTCTTGAATACTAAAAAAAATATTCTATCTATTGCTAAATCAGTCTTTTTAGAAGAAAGTTTGGCTATAAAAAATTTAGCAGATTTATTAAATAGCAATTTTGAAAATGCCGTAAATACTATTTATAACTCTAAAGGGAGGGTTGTTGTTACTGGAATTGGTAAAAGTGCCAATATAGCTACTAAAATAGTCGCCACTTTTAACTCTACTGGAACACCCGCCATTTTTATGCATGCTGCCGATGCTATTCACGGCGATTTAGGCATTATTTTAAAAGATGATGTGGTTATATGTATTTCAAAAAGTGGCAATACACCCGAAATAAAATTTCTACTACCTTTAATAAAAGCACGTGGTAATAAAGTAATTGCCATAACAGGCACTACAGAATCGGCTTTAGGGAAACAATCAGACTTTTGTTTAAATACTTTTGTAGCTAAAGAAGCTTGTCCTAATAATTTAGCGCCCACAAGTAGTACAACTGCCCAATTGGTTATGGGCGATGCACTGGCTGTAAGCCTATTAGAGCTCAAAGATTTTACAAGTTCAGATTTTGCAAAATACCACCCCGGTGGTGCTTTAGGGAAAAAATTATATCTCCGCGTAAGCGATTTAGTCATAAAAAACGAAACACCAAAAGTGCATTTAACAACGCCTATAAAAGATGTTATTTTAGAAATAACGCAAAAACGACTTGGTGCCACAGCCGTATTAGACAACAACACTATTTTGGGCGTTATTACTGATGGTGATATAAGACGTATGCTCAATGACAATAAAGACATCAATACACTTATTGCCAAAGATATTATGAATACAAAACCAAAAACTATAAAACCCAGTGCTATGGCAACTTTGGCTTTTCAAACAATGAATAGCAATAGTATTACACAATTACTGGTAGAAGACAATGGCAAATATATAGGTATTGTACATTTACACGATTTACTAAAAGAGGGCATTTATTAATATGAGAGATGTAGCAGAACAAGAAAAAGAGATGTCGTTTTTAGACCATCTTGAAGTTTTAAGATGGCATTTAATTCGTTCGACATTAGCTATTTTTAGTGTAGGGATAGCCCTTTTTGTATATCAGAAAGAGGTTTACGAAAATTTTTTATTAGCCCATTTAAACAGCAACTTTCCTTCTTATGCTTGGCTGTGTAAACTCTCTTCTTTATTTAATATAGACAGTGGCTTTTGTAATGTAAACTACCCCATGGTTTTACAAAGTTTATCTCCTACAAATCAATTATCTAACTCTATTTGGAGTTCTATAATTTTAGGGTTTATTATTTCTTTTCCTTATGTTTTATACGAAATATGGCGATTTGTAAGCCCTGGATTAAGTAAAAAAGAACGCACTAACTCAAGAGGTTTTATTTTTGTGTCTTCTTTTCTATTTTTCTTAGGCGTTTGTTTTAGCTATTTTGTCATTGCCCCTTTATCTGTTTATTTCTTTTTTAATTATCAGATTACTGATATGATTCAGAATAATTTTAATTTCTCATCTTATGTCGGTATGATTACCAATACATTGTTGGGTGTTTCTGTTGTTTTTGAATTACCTATAATTATTTATTTTTTGACAAAAATTGGTTTGGTAACACCCGAATTTTTAAGAAAATCGCGTAAATACGCTTTGATAGTGGTGCTAATTGTAGCCGCAATTATTACACCTCCAGATGTGGCAAGTCAAGTAATTGTGGCCATTCCTATTATGATTTTATACGAAATAAGTATTATCATCTCTAAAGTAGTGATTAAAAAACAAAATAAAGATGTCTGAAACACTTAAAGAATACAATGCTTATCGCGAAAAGATGAACGATAAATTATTGCAGGACAATAACAAAATAGTCAAACGCATTTTTAATTTAGACACCAATGCTTTTAATGCCGGTGCGCTTGATGTAAAAACCAAAGAGTTATTGGGGTTAACAGCCTCTGCTGTATTGAGATGTGACGATTGTATAAAATACCATTTACAGACAAGTTTTAACTTGGGCACCTCAAAAGAAGCCATTATGGAAGCCCTTTCTATAGCGACTTTAATAGGGGGTACAATTGTGATTCCGCATTTAAGAAAGGCTTATGAATTTTGGGAACTTTTAGAATCTTCTAAAAAATAAATATGGTTTTACGCGCAGAAAATATAAAAAAAATATACGGCAAACGCCTGGTTGTAAAAGGCATTTCTCTTGAAGTAGAACAAGGTGAAATTGTGGGGCTTTTAGGCCCAAATGGCGCTGGAAAAACAACTTCATTTTATATGATTGTGGGGATGATAAATCCAAATGAGGGCAAAATAATTCTAGACAACGAAGAAATAACCAATTTATCTATGTACCAACGCGCTCAAAAAGGTATTGGCTATTTGGCACAAGAAGCTTCTGTTTTTAGAAAACTGTCTGTTGAAGATAACATAAAGAGTATTCTTGAGTTTTCAACACTCAGTAAAAAAGAACAAAGCGATAAATTAGAATCGCTTATAGAAGAATTTGGTTTAGGACATGTACGCAAAAATAGAGGCGATTTACTCTCGGGTGGCGAAAGACGCCGGACAGAAATTGCCCGTGCTTTGGCTTCTAATCCTAAATTTATTTTATTAGATGAGCCTTTTGCAGGTGTTGATCCTATTGCCGTAGAAGACATTCAAAGTATTGTAGCCCATTTAAAAGATAAAAATATTGGTATTCTAATTACAGACCACAATGTACAAGAAACATTGGCTATTACAGATAAAACCTATCTTATGTTTGAAGGCGGTATTCTTAAAAAAGGAACGCCAGAAGAATTAGCTGCAGACGAAATGGTACGACGTGTTTATTTAGGGGCTAATTTTGAATTGCGTAAGAAGAAATTCTAACCTAGTTATTTTAAACTCACACACTATTTAGGAAAATATTATCTAATTAAAAAAAGCACCATAATGGTGCTTTTTTTAATCATAATTACCAATATTTAATTAACTAATCCTTGTCATTTTTTTCATCTTTTGTCAATGTTACTTTTTGATTTGGAATTCCAGGCCCTTCTATTTCTATAACAATGGCTTTAAAATTCATATCGCTAATTTTAGCATCTTTACAATTGGTTTGATCTGTCCAGTCATTTGAAGTTTTCACTTTACCTTTACCCTTTTTAGTTGGCAAATCAAAAAATATTTTTTCTGTATCACTATCAAGTGTCCCTTGCAAAGTATATAAATTTTTGGGTTTATTTTTTCCATTAATTTTTATATCGTATTTTAATTCAACGGTATAATTATAACCATTTTCACATTTGGAAGTAGCGGCGTCAACAGACTTAGGTTCTATTTTTATTTTTACTTCATAACCATCAGATGAAGTAACAACAGCTTCATATTTATCAGCTGTAATGACATCGTCATCATCGTCTATTTCGTCTACGTCTGCAACACCGTCACCATTGGCATCAGCATCTTCTTTATCATTTATACCATCACCGTCTGTATCTTTCTTTTTGGCATCACTCTCATGTGCATCTTTTTTACCGTTATGATTTTTATCTTCGTCGCCATCTTTTATACCGTCGCCATCTGTATCTTGTTTTAGAGGATCCATTTCGTCAGCATCTTTTTTACCATTATGATTGGCATCTTCGGCGCCGTCTTCTACCAAATCGCCATCAGTATCTTTATTAAGAGGATACATTTCACCAGCATCTATTTTACCATTACCATTAGCATCTTCTACACCGTCTAAAATACCATCACCATCTGTATCTGGGTTGTTAGGATCTGTTTCGCGTACATCCCATTTACCGTTATGATTCATATCTTCTATTGTATCTTTAATACCATCATTATCAGAATCATCTGATGTAGCTTTCATTTCACCTTGATCATATTTACCATTTTTATTAGCATCTTCAATACCATCTGGAATACCATCCTTATCGGTATCGGTCATAATAGGACTTGTTTCATCAGTCTCAAAAATACCATTATGATTTCTATCTTCTAAACCATCTAATATACCATCTTTATCAGTATCGATAAGAAGTGGGCTAGATTCTAAACTGTCTATTTTTCCGTTTCTATTAAAATCTTCTATACCATCAAATATACCGTCATTGTCAGTATCTGGATTGTTAACATCTGTTCCTAATATAATCTCTAATTCATCTATAAGGCCATCTCCATCTGTATCTAATACTGTAGGTTGCAATTCTGTAGTTGTTAAAATATCACCGTCAATTAATGAATCTGGACTACAAGAAAAAAATAAAGAGCTGATAAGTAAAGTTTGTAACGACAAGTTTACTAGATTTTTAAATGTTGTTTTCATAGTTTTGGTTTTTATATTGATGGTGTAAATGTATAACAGCCTTAATTTCAGCACTAGAGTATAAATAGGGATATTTAAAATTACCCTTTTTTACGTACTCGTTAAACAGTACTATATATAATAAGGTTATTTCTTATTTAGAAATTGAAGTAAAATAGAAAATAGTATATAAAATATTACAGCTAAAGGAATTGCAATAAACTTAAAAAGAACTACAGCTAGTAATACTACTGCTAAGTATACTATATGAAATCTGTATTTTTTTAATGTGAAATCTTTTATTTTAAATGAAAATAATTTTAATTCGGCATTCATTAAATAACTTAAAAGTACAGTTATACCAATAAGTACATACTTATTTAGTATTAACTCTTTTATAAACACCACATCGCTATAAATTAAAATAAGTGGTAACGACATCACAAATAACGACATGGCAGGTGTGGGCAATCCTATAAATTCTGAACTTTGCCGTGTATCAATATTAAAATTTGCCAATCTATAAGCCGCTGCTAAAGCTAAAAACAATCCTATAAAAGGTAAAGGATGTACGCTTATATCTCCTAATTTTACAGGAGCCGTTTCGCTAAAAGTTGACCAATTACCTATTTCGCAAGAAAGTCCTTTTAGCCAATCTGTATGCAATGATTTTACCAAAAGCTGAAACATAACTACCGCAGGTGCAACTCCAGAAGTTATAACATCGGCTAGTGAATCGAGTTGTTTTCCTAATTCTCCCTGTACATTTAATAAACGGGCCGTGAGGCCATCAAAAAAATCGAACACAATTCCCATTACCACAAAATAAGCTGCCAATTCTAGCTGGTTTAGCACTGCCAACATTGTAGCAATAATGCCACATAATAAATTAAGAAGCGTAATACTATTGGGAATGTGTTTTTTAAAACGCATCAAGATTTTTTAAATTTTTGTAAAATTACTTTAATTAGTAGATATCACAAAAAAAAGGCAAGGATAAAATCCCTGCCTTTCAACTAACCAAAAAACCTAAACTCTAATGGATTGGGGAAATGCTAAAAAGTAAACTTTGCACTAAGTGAAAAGATATTAGCATCTAAACCATCGGATCTAGAATAGTAATTGTAACGCAAATCAAAACTTTTGAAGCGTACTTTATCGTCATTATTAGAAGTGTTAAATTTAAAAATCCCTAAAGGTGGTGCTATTGTTAAGCCCATACCATATTGTGAACTGTTAAAAGTAGATAAATCGTAATCTGAAGTATATAAAGACTCTGTAGATAAATGTGCGCGATAAGGCGCAAAATATTTTGCTTGTTGTTGTGAGTGATATCTATACATTGGAAAAATTGTAAAGCTTTCTGATAATTTTATAGGTACTTGCACATCGTAAGTATCTGCAGATACGCCCCAATCGTCGGTATAATGACGGTAAAAGGTTCTTAATATTACATAATCGTTTACATAATAATTGAGTCGTGCCCCATAAGGATGCTTAGTTCTTTTACTTGGTAATCTTTCAATATCGTGAGCCAAATTAAAATTATTAACACTTACTAGTGGCTTGTCCTTAAAATAAACACGCTGATAGTTTGTAGACAAAAGACCTTCTTGATAGATTATGTCTGCCACTAAAGAAATTTGCAAGCGCTTTGTTAAAACCTGACTAAAAGATACCGAAGCAGAAATTGTATTTCTATGTGTTAGATCTAATAATTTAAATCCTACAGACGGTTCTAAGCCTTCTGAAGGTCTAAATTCTCCAGGATAAATAAGGTCAATCTTGTCAAAATAAGCCTTAGAACTTACATTAAATTCTGAATTCTCATCATTAAATGATTTTCGCAATTGCGCTCCAAATCCCAGTGATCTATATCCTTGTTCTGATGAAAATGTTCCGTCTAACCCCCAGGTAAAACTGCGATTATCAGATGTGTGAGAATAAGCCACTACGCCATGAGCTCTTGTATGCAAAGGCTGATCGTCTCCGCCACCGCCACTTGAAGCGCTTGTTGCTATTATTTTGTTTGATCTATTTGAGGTGTCTCCTATTTTATCATCGTCTCCACCGCCACCACTGGTGCTAACGCCAAACGGATTTATTTGATCTGTAGAGGCAGATGTGGTAACATCTACGCCAAAATCAATATTTAATACATCGTCGTCATTTAAAGGGATACTAATTAAAATGGCTGGCGTATTGTCGGTTAAATTTTCATCACCTGTACCACCAGTTACAGCACCATGGTTTCCATTTTGTAAATAGTTACTGTACAAAAAGTTGACTTCTACATTGTCTAAGACTTTCTTTTTAAAACTTGTTTTAGTCACTTTGGTACTGTCTTTTTTTGTTTGTGAAAAGGCGCTTATTGTAAGCGTCATTAATACTATAATTAAAATTCTTTTCATTTTATATTCTTACGCAATATTAAATTAATTACAACCGCAGCCACCACCAGTTTTACCTCCGTTAGCTCCCGAAGCGGCTTCGCGATATGTGTGAAACTGCAATTCAAATCTTGCTGAAAGTTTTGGCGAAAGAACCATTTCTCTATCGTTTATTTTGGCCCGTTGGTAAGCTTTAACACCGCTACAACTTGTCAATAAGAGGCCTAATACAATTATCATCAAGCCATTTTTAATTACTTTTTCCATTTTTAAATATTTTTTATTTTTAAGTTTTTTGAATAATGTATTTTTAAATTATCGTCAACTATAACACACTCTACGCCTTTTAATTGGTCTATAAAATACAAACCAGATTCCACCCCCATTACAAATATTGACGTTGCTAAAGCATCGCTCAATTCGGCACTTTTGCTAAAAACAGTGGCACTAAAAATACCATGAGCTGGGTAACCTGTTCTTGTATCGATAATGTGGGTATAGGTTATACCATTAAATTTGACATATTTTTCGTAATTACCAGATGTTACAACCGCTTCATCAGACAAATTAAACCACGCAAAGACTTTCTTTTTATTTACCGGATTTGTTATGCCCACTTTCCAAGGTTGTCCATCGGGTTGATTACCCCAAGTATTCATATCGCCAGAAGCATTTATAACCCCCGCTTTTACACCTAAGTTTTGTAATAAAGTTTTGGCCTTATCGGCGGCATAGCCTTTTCCTATAGCACCAAAACCAATTTTCATACCTTTTAACTTTAAAAAAACTGTAGACTTTTGCGCGTCTAAAACGATGTTTTGATAGCCCACTTTTGAAACCGATTTTTTTATCGCTTCAGCAGAAGGCATTTGCGTCATACTGCCATCAAATTGCCAAATTTTATCCATAGAGGCATAACTTATATCGAATGCCCCCTCGGTTAATTTTGAAATATTTACGGCTCTTTTAATAAGACCAAACAGTTCTTGACTTACCTTAACGGGTTTAAAACCTGCATTTCTGTTTATAGCAGCTGTTTCTGATGTAGGTGTCCAAGACGAAATGATGTTTTCAATTCTTTTAATTTCGGCAACAGCTATATCTATATATTTTTTACCTTGTTCTGGATTATTGGCCGTGACAATAATTGTCATACCACTTCCCATAAGTTTTACATCTCTTTGGTATTTGTTTTCTTGCGAGCTAACTTGCTGTATTGCAATAATACTCAGTAAAAACAATAAGACACTTTTCATAAAATTTTGTTTTTGGTTAGTTTACAATACCTTATTTTGAGCTTATCAAGTTATCTATGTAAGAAGCATAGCTTTCTGGACTCATTTTTTTATAACTTGTCTCTGCAATTTCTTCGCCTTTGTTATTTAAAATAACTACAAAAGGAAAAATACCTTTAGGATTGTATTTTTCGAATAATTTAGCGTTATAAGCTTTCTGATCTTTACTTATAAGTTTTTTATTTTTGGCTCTTAAAGGAAAATCGGCTTTAATAAGCACCATTTTTTTAGCGGCATAATTTTCAAACCCTGGTTGACTTAATATTTCTTTGTCTAAACGCATACAAGGTACGCACCAATCTGATCCTGAAAAGACAATCATAATGTCTTTTTGTTCTTGAGAAGCTATTGTTTTGGCTTCTTTTAAATTTTTGGCACTTAGCACTTGTGCAGAACTTGTTATACCTATTAATAATACAAATGCTAGAAATAATTTTTTCATAATTTATTTATTGTTTACGTTTATAAAACAGTTGTTTTTTTAAATACCCTACCTTTTATGAATAAATAAAAAAAAGGGAAACTTTACGCTTCCCTTCTTCCTAACATAATTCAAATAATCCATAAATATTAATTCGTTGTATTGTTGTTTTGATTTGTATTGTAGTCTATATCACTACTGTTATTAGTGTTAACAGAACCGTTTTGCTCATTTTGTTCATTATCTTTTGTGGGATCTACTATACCGCTGCTGCCCTTACTGCAAGACGTTATTGAAATAGTTAACATAACTACGGCTAATACTGCTAATGACTTGTTGGTTATTGATTTCATAATTATTTTTTTTAATCTTTAATTTCTAAGACTCACTCATATTTTAAACACTATCTCAATACTTTTACCCTACTTTTTTTTTAAAAATATTTATATCTATTTGTTTTACTGATTTTTACTTAATTTATTTTATTATTTTAAAAAATTTATTTTATTAA
>CAZGZH010000020.1:0-10316 GCA_964529645.1 uncultured Flavobacteriaceae bacterium | reverse complement strand
AAATACGCCTCATCAGAGATGGTGTTGTTGTTTATACAGGCGAATTAGCTTCTTTAAAACGCTTTAAAGATGATGTTAAAGAAGTTGCTAAAGGATATGATTGCGGATTGAGTATTAAAAATTACAACGATATTCGTGTAGACGATATTTTAGAAGCCTACCAAGAAGTTTCTGTTAAGAAAAAATTAAAATAACCTCTTAAATAGATTTATAAAAAAAGCAGCTTAGATAGCTGCTTTTTTTATGGTTTTTATGTCGGCCCCGTGGGGTTCGAACCCACGACCCTCTGATTAAGAGTCAGATGCTCTGCCAGCTGAGCTAGAGGCCGAGTGTCTGATTCAAAATTACTAATTAAATAGGGTTTATTTAAACTTTAAAGATTTAAATATGGCTTCTAATTCAAAAATATAATCGCGTTTGTCTTGGTTGGGTGCATATACAAACCCGTCTAGGCATAACACACGTTTGTTTTTTGTGTCAATAAAACTATAGTTAATAAAAGAGCCTCCCATAAAATCGTTTTTAACTTCCCAAATTCCCCTAATTTCATAAGCTTCTACGCCATTTATTTTATAATGTGTCATTGTGGGCTCAAGTTTGTAAGACGTTTGCATATATGAATTTAGCAATTGGCCTGGTAAGTATTTTTTACCAATACTATCTCTTTTGTTTAGAATATCAGATTGCGTTAAAGTTTCTTGCGTCAAAGGCATTGTATAAGCCAAGATATTTAAGGTGCCATCATTTGCTAAATGTTTGCGCAACCACAAAAAAGCAGAAGTGTTTTCTACAACTCTATACTTTTTAGGAACAATCATTTTAAACTTATTAAGTGCTAAAAATTGCTTGTTATCCCAAACTTTTTTGCTTAGTTTTTGTTGATATAAAGACAAATCACCTTGTTTAAAAGCCCTGATAATTTCATCAATATGTAATTTTATTTGCGCTATTAAATCTGCCTCATTTTTACCTGTAATAGTTATAAATATCTGCGGCTCTGCATATTTGTTAGCGGTAATTTTAAAAGTAGCTTTTGGAGCAATACCTACAACTAAAATATTGCGATTGTTTTCAAATAACGCATTAAATTTATTGGGACTTATTTGTGTAACCCTAAATTGCATTTCTGGTTGAGCTACACCTGCAACAGGTACATTTGCCAACTTCTTGAGTGTTGTACCAACTTGCGAATTCCATTGTTTGTTTTTTATAACTACCAGCATAGAATTGATACGCCCTGTAGACGATTTTAATATCAGCTTATTTTTGCCAGAGTTACAGCTTACAAGGGCAATAAGCATTCCAATGATTACAAATATATTCTTCATTTTAGTTTAGCTTTTAAATATCTTTAATTTGGTACCGGGTTTTAATTGTTTGCTATTCCAAATATTGTTCCAATCTTTTAATTGTTGCATAGTAACTTTCGGGAATTTTCTAGAAATACTCCAAAGCGAGTCTCCCTTTTTAACAACGTAAATGGTGTACTTGCCTTTTGGGCTAGTCTTTTTTGTGCTTCTTGTTTTTACTGATGGAAATCGGCGGGGGAAAATAGTCAAGCGTTGACCGATGCTTAAGCGCGAGCTTTTTAAGCCGTTCCAGCGTTTTAATTTACTGACGCTAACACCGTATTTATTGGCAATTTTACCCAAAAAATCACCATTGCGAACACGGTAGCGAATCCTACTATTTATTTCAAAATATTTTGGTAGTGGCTTTTCGCGAGCCGCATCATCAGCGGCAGCAAAAGCATAAATAGAATCTTCGTTGGCTACAAATACACCTGTTAAATCGTAAGGCAAACGCAAGGCATAATGACGTCCTTTCAAATACGGAATAATCCCCAATTTGTATTGCGGATTGAGTTGCCACAACAAGGTGTTATCGGTTTTTAAAACCTTATTAATTTGTGCAAAAGTGAGCTGTCTTTTTACTCTAATGGTATCTGTTTCAAAATAAGTAATTGAGAAAGCATTAGGACGTAAATTGTGCTCTTTGGCATATTCAAAAATATACATAGTGGCATAAAAAGCAGGGACATACCCTTGTGTTTCACGCGGCAAATAAGGCCTTATATTCCAATAGTTTTTATAACCACCTGAACGACGAATAGCTTTGGTAACATTACCCGGCCCCGAATTGTAAGCCGCTAAAGCCAAATCCCAATCGTCAAAAGTGTTGTAAAGACTTAACAAGTATTTGCAAGCAGCTTCGGTAGATTTTAAAGGGTCTGCTCGCTCGTCAACATAAGAACTGACTTTTAAATCGAACATTTTACCCGTATTGTACATAAATTGCCATAAGCCTTTGGCGCCTGCCCCCGAACGGGCATTGGGTTTTAAAGCCGACTCTACTATGGCTAAATATTTCATTTCTAATGGAATGTCATATTTATCTAATTGTTCTTCAAACAGTGGGAAATAAAATTTCGCCTTTGTCATTAAGTTGGCAATAGACTTTCTGCGCGTTTTTAAATAAGTTTTAATTACCCGTTCTAAAACGGGATTGTAAGCAATGTTAAAAGGCGAATTATGGTGTAAACTGTCTAAGCGCTCTTTGAGTTTCGATGTAAATAAACTATCGGGTGTAAAAGGTAATAATTCGGCATCGGGAATTACAAAGGCCAAACTGTCGTACAAGGGCGAATTGTATTTGGCTGCCAACCAAATACTGTCCATTTTTCGGGTTTCTTCAAAATCTCTAAAGCCCTGTGCTATTTTAGAAATTTTATCGGGTTTTTTAAGACTGTCTGTTACAGATTTGTCAAGGATGTTCTCTTGACTAAAAGTTAAAATGCTAATGCTTAAAAAGCCGATTAAAAAAAAGTATTTTTTCATAAAAAACAAGGCGGTTTTAAGCCTCTAAGGTATAAATAATCTCATCAAATATTATTCCACTTTATCTTTTAATTGTGAATTTAGCCAATCTGTTATTGTTACTAGCATTTTTTCGCGACATAAATCGTTGTGTAACTCGTGATAAGCCCCTTCAAAAAGTTTTATTGAAGCCATCCCATTGCTGTTATCTGCAAATTCTTTTGTGGCTTTGTGGTCTATTATTTTATCACCTGTACCGTGTAAAAATAAGGTGTTTACTTGCAGTTCTGAGGCATGCTCTAAAGCCCATTGGCCTGTTTCAATAAACTTAATGGAATAATTGGGGCTGATTTTATCGTGCACCAAGGGGTCATTAACATAAGCCAGTACCTCTTCGGAGATTCTAGAAATGTCGTTGGGATTTAATTCGTTAGACATGGTTAATCCCGGAGCTATTTTGTATAAAAGTTTGCCTATTTTAAGTTTTAATGCCGGCGGCTGAAAAGCCAATCTTAAAAACGGACTGGTAGCGATGACACCCTTAAACGGATGTTTGCGTCGCAACACATAATTTAAAACCACATTACCGCCCATACTGTGTCCGTAAAGGAATAGCGGTAAACCATTAAACAGTTTTTTACTCTTAATAATAACTTCTGTAATACAAGTTAAAACTGCATCAAAGTTAGGATTATGACCGCGTTTGCCTTTGGTTTTACCATGCCCAAATTGGTCGTAACCCACAACAGCATATCCATTTTTTGCCAAATGAGGGATGACACTTTGTTCATAACGCCCAATATGTTCGCCCATACCGTGGACTAAAATAACCACAGCTTTAGGGTCTGATTTGGGTTGCCAATAGCAGCCAAAAAGTTGTGTGTTAGAGACGGTAAAATGGAAAGTTTGAGAGGACATCTGTTATATTTCCTCAAAAATAAGAAAATATTATAACTCTGATAGGGTTTTGAACCCTATCAGAGTTTAATGTTTTAAACGTGTATCGCTCTATTTTCAGTAGCGGCTAAAGCCGCTTCTTTAATGGCTTCGGTATAAGTTGGGTGGGCGTGACTCATACGGGCTACATCTTCGGCACTGGCGCGGAATTCCATGGCAGTAACCGCTTCGGCAATCATATCGGCAGCACGGGCGCCAATCATATGAACGCCTAAAATTTCGTCGGTTGTGGCATCGGCTAATATTTTTACTTGACCGTCTAAGTCCATACTGGCACGGGCACGCCCTAAAGCACGCATTGGGAAACTCCCTGTTTTATAAGCTATACCTGTAGCTTTTAACTGTTCTTCGGTTTGTCCTACCGAAGCTACTTCGGGCCATGTATAAACTACCCCCGGAATAAGATTGTAATCGATATGCGGTTTTTGGCCGGCTAAAATTTCGGCTACCAAAACGCCTTCTTCTTCGGCTTTATGGGCTAACATAGCCCCTTTAACCACATCGCCAATAGCATATATATTGGGGATATTGGTTTGTAATTGATTGTTAGTTTCAACTTGGCCACGGTCAGTTAATTTTACACCCGTCTTTTCAAGACCCAATTTATCTGTGTAGGGACGACGTCCTACGGCTACCAAAACATAATCGCCTTTAAAGGTTATAGGATTCCCTTTTTTATCATCGGCAATAACGGTTACTTCTTGACCCTCGTTTTTAACTGAGGTCACTTTATGGCCGGTATAAAACTTCATACCTTGTTTTTTAAGACTGCGTTGCAATTCTTTGGCCAACATGGCATCCATGTTGGGGATAATGCTCGGCATAAATTCTATAACCGATACCTGTGCCCCCAAACGCAAATAGACTTGTCCTAATTCTAAACCAATAACGCCACCCCCAATAATGATGAGGTGTTTGGGGACTTCGGTTAAACTCAATGCTTCGGTAGAAGTTATGACGCGTTTTTTGTCAATTTTTATAAAAGGTAAACTCGATGGTTTTGAGCCTGTAGCTATAATGGTTTTGGCCGCTTCAATAGTTGCAATTGTACCGTCTGCTTGTGCGATATTGATATGCGTGGCATCTTTAAAAGAACCGAAACCGTTAAAAACAGTGATTTTATTTTTATCCATCAAATAATTGATGCCGCCTGTGGTTTGGGTAACCACTTCGTTTTTACGGTCTATCATTTGTTTAAAATTCAGCCTGATATTTTTAACCTCAATACCGTGTTTGTCAAAGTGTTTTTGAGCATCGTCGTAATGATGCGACGAGTCTAATAGGGCTTTACTGGGAATACACCCCACATTTAAACAAGTGCCACCCAAGGTGTTGTATTTTTCAATAATAGCGGTGTTAAAACCCAATTGGGCACAACGAATGGCCGATACATAACCGCCGGGACCAGAACCGATAATAACAACGTCAAATTTTTTCATAGGAATATTTTTAACCGTTTAAGGATAATGATTTTAATAGTTAGGCGGCAAATTTAATTAAAAGGCAAAGATTAGTTGTAAATTATTTCTATAAATTGATACGATGACTCGAAGTCATCGTATCGATAGAAATAAAATTATTCAGGGCTTCACTTTGAGTGAAACCCTGAATTAACACATTTTTTTAGCAAAATTCTTGCTTTTTGGTATTTCTTGTCATCACACTATGAGGGATTCTGTCTAAATAACAAACTACTTCACCAACCCCGCCCGTTTAAGCAAGGCCTCCGGATTAGGTGCTTGTCCGCGAAAGCGTTTGTATAAAGTCATAGGATCTTCTGTGCCGCCTTTTGACAAGACATTTTCTTTAAAGGCATTGGCCACAGCTTTGTTAAAAATGCCCTTTTCTTTAAAATGAGCAAAAGCATCGGCATCTAAAACTTCGGCCCATTTGTACGAGTAATAACCAGCCGAATAACCGCCCTGAAAAATGTGCGAAAAAGCGGTGCTCATACAATTTTCAGCTACATCGGGATACAATTGTGTGTTGGCAAAAGCTTTCGATTCAAAACTTTTAACATCCTTAATTTTTGGAGTGTCTTGTGTATGCCATTGCATATCGAGTAAGCCAAAGCTCAATTGACGTAAAGTCGCCATGCCTTCTAAAAAGTTTAAAGACGCTTTAATTTTATCAATTAAATCGGTTGGTATTTTCTCACCTGTTTTATAATGGGTGGCAAAAAGATCAAGCGTTTCTTTTTCGTAACACCAATTTTCTAAAACCTGACTAGGGAGTTCCACAAAATCCCAATAAACACTAGTGCCGCTTAAACTAGGATAAGTGGTATTGGCCAACATACCGTGAAGGGCGTGCCCAAATTCGTGAAATAAAGTAGTGACTTCATTAAAAGTTAAAAGCGAAGGTTGTGTTTTAGTCGGTTTTGTAAAATTACAGACAATAGAAATATGCGGACGACTGTTTTTATCGCCTTTTATCCACTGATTTTTAAATGAGGTCATCCAAGCGCCTTGGCGTTTACCGGGACGCGGAAAGAAATCGGCGTAAAAAATCGCCTGAAACTGTCCTTTATCATCGCTTACTTTAAAGGTTTTTACATCGGGATGATACAAGTCAATTGTGTTGACAGGCTCAAATTGAAGACCGTAAAGTTTTTGAGCGACTTTAAAAACACCCTCCAACACATTTTCGAGTTTAAAATAGGGCTTGAGTTGTTCTTCGTCTAAATCGAGCGTTTGTTTTTTAAGGATTTCGCTGTAAAAAGCACCGTCCCATTTTTGAAAATTGGTGATGCCATCTTTTAAAGCCAATTGTTTGAGCAACTCAAATTCTTTTTGGGCAGCCGGTTTAGCCTTAACTAAAATAGTGTTTAAAAAATCTAAAACTTTTGTCGGATTTTTAGCCATACGCTCTTCTAAAACAAAATCGGCATGGGTTTTATAACCCAATAATTGCGCGCGTTTGGCTTTTAATTCAACAATATTTAAAACCACTTGCTCGTTGTTATTGCCATTTTTTTGAAAGCCCTTTTTACCAAAAGCCTTGGCCAATTTTTCGCGCAAAGCACGCTTTTTAGCATAAGTCATAAACGGAATATAACTGGGATAATCTAAGGTAATTAACCAGCCTTTTAAACCCTTGTTTTCGGCCAACAATTTGGCGGCCTCTTTGGCGTGTTGCGGAAGCCCTTCTAAATCGGATTCTTTGGTTAGATGTAGCTGATAAGCGTTAGCGTCGGCTAAAACATGTTCGCCAAAAGTGAGGCTTAATTTTGATAATTGCGCATCAATGACGCGTAATTTTTCTTTGTCTGAATCGTTTAAATTAGCACCGTTCCGGGCAAACGATTTGTATTTTTTTGTGAGTAAGGTCAGTTGTTCGGGGTTGAGACTTAAGCTTTCTCTTTGCTCATAAACCGTTTTTATTCTTTTAAAAAGTTTTTTGTTTAACCTGACATCATTTGAAAATTCAGACAGCCAAGGAGACACTTCTTGCGCAATTTTCTGGATAACATCACTGGTTTCGGCCGAATTTAAGTTAAAAAAGATACTTGAAACACGCTCTAAGGTTTGTCCGGCAAAGTCGAGCGCTTCAACAGTATTTTTAAAAGTGGGTTTTTGTGAATTGTCAGTAATAGCATCAATCTCTTTTTTAGCAAGTGCAATAGCTTCTTTAAAAGCGGGTTTAAAATGAGCTGTTTTTATTTTAGTAAAAGGTGCTGTATTAAAGGGCGTATTGAAATTTTGAAGTAAGGGATTATTTTTAGACATCTATCTATTGTGAGTTATTAGGTAAAAAATAAAGTGTTTTATTTGTTTAAATCTTCTGAAGCTTTTATCACTTTTTGTTTTAGCACTTCTTTAAAAGCGATTATTTTTTGAGTCAGCTTGTCATCCGCTACAGCGATAATTTGAGCCGCTAAAATACCTGCATTTTTAGCCCCGTCTAAGGCCACGGTGGCTACAGGAATACCCGATGGCATTTGCAAAATAGACAAAATAGAATCCCATCCGTCAATAGAATTATGCGATTTGATAGGTACGCCAATTACGGGAAGCGGTGTAAAAGCAGCCGTAACACCGGGTAAATGGGCGGCACCACCGGCACCAGCAATTATGACTTTTATACCATTAGCCACTGCATTTTTAGCATAATCGGCTAAAATACCTGGGGCACGATGTGCTGAGATAATTTTGACTTCGGTTGCAATGCCAAAATCGGTTAAAATATCAATTGATTGTTGCATGATGGGAAGGTCTGAAGCGCTGCCCATAATAATACTCACTTTTGCCATAATTTTTATTTAATAATGCTACAAAAATAGGAAATATTAGGCAAGAATATTTTAAAAATTTGTAATGGTTAATGTTGAGCTACTGACCAACTCAGCACGATAAGCTCTTGCACCAACAGTAATGCCTGTAGTAAGAGGCGCACCATTTAAAATATTAAATTCCGCATCGTCACAGGGACACACCATTTTAATACTGCTTTCTACAATCATTTGAGAGCAGGCATCAGAAACTGAAACATGCGGACATGCACGGTCGAAAGCGGCAAATTCGGTTCCGTTAAAATTGTAAACAATTAAGCCTTTAATACCGCCAGAAGCATAAACCCAACCGCCAGGAACGAGTAAATTTTGGTATTGGGGACTGTTAAGTGAAAGTGTTATATTAACAGGAATATTTGGTAAATTATCGTTGTTATCTGGTGTTGAAGAAGAACAAGAAATAAACAAAAGCGTTAAAAACAGCATTGTAAAAAATTTAATACGCATAATCTTAATTTAATGGGTGTCTAAAGTACAAATTCTTATTGATTCTCTAAATATTTTGTATATTTGTTTTAAATCTCAGTCCACTAAGTGGAGTTGGGATTTTTATATTTTAATATAAATTAACAAATTATGGGAAATGTTTCTTACTACAGTAAAGAGGGCTTAAAAAACCTAAGAGAAGAGTTAGAACAACTTGAACATGTTGAGCGACCTAAAATTACAAATGCCATTGCAGAAGCAAGAGATAAAGGCGATTTGAGTGAAAATGCCGAATATCATGCAGCCAAAGAAGAACAATCACTTTTAGAATTAAAAATAGCCAAACTTAAACAAGTGCTTTCTACAGCCCGTTTAATAGACGAGTCGCAATTAGATACTTCTAAAGCTTTGATACATTCAAAGATCAAAATAAAAAACCAAGGTAATGGGATGGAATTTAATTATACTTTGGTAGCCGATTCTGAATCTGATTTGGCTTCTGGAAAAATTAGTGTTAACTCGCCCATAGGTAAGGGCTTATTGGGTAAAAAAGTTGGCGAAGTGGCTGAAATTACAGTCCCAAGTGGTATTATGAAATTCGAAATATTAGAAATTTCAAGATAATGGCCAGTATATTTACAAAAATAATCAATGGAGAAATTCCCTGTTACAAAGTAGCTGAGAATACTGATTTTTTTGCTTTTTTGGATATCAATCCAAATGCAAAAGGACATACTTTAGTCGTCCCAAAAAAAGAAGTCAATAAAATTTTTGACTTAGACGAAGAGACCTACTCAGGTTTGATGTCTTTCGCCAGAAAAGTGGCCAAAGCACTTGAAAAGGTAGTTCCTTGTGAACGTATTGGGATGACGGTAATAGGCCTCGAAGTCCCTCATGTACACGTGCATCTCATTCCGTTACACAGCATGAAAAATATCGATTTTAAGCACAAAGAAACCATGTCGTCAGACGAGTTTACAACTATGGCACAAAAAATTTCTGAAGCTTTTAAGGCTATTTAATTAAGGGTAATTCTACTCTAATACTAGTTCCTTTACCTACAGCCGATTTATGAATGTATATTTTACCGTCGTGGTAATTTTCTATAATGCGTTTAGCGAGCGATAAACCCAAACCCCAACCGCGTTTTTTAGTTGTATAGCCGGGTTTAAAAACGGCTTTAAAATTCTTTTTAGGGATACCTTTACCTGTATCGGTAACGCTAATAAGAACTTTTTCTTTCTTTTCTTTTACGCGTAGCGTAATTTCACCTTCAGATTTTAGGGCATCAATGGCATTTTTAATCAGATTTTCTATAACCCAGCTAAATAATTGAGGGTTTAAATTGACATATATTTTTTCGATTTGAAAATCAGTTGAAAGGGTAATGCCTTTTGAAACCCGACTTTTAAAATAACTTTCTATGTTTTTAATTTCTGAAATTAAGTCCGTTTTTGTCATTTTTGGGATAGACCCAATGTTAGAAAAACGGTTGGCAATTATTGTAAGACGTTCAATATCTTTTTCTATTTCTGTAACTGTATTTTTATCGGCATTTTGCTCTTTGAGTAATTCTAGCCAGCCCAAAAGCGATGTTAAAGGCGTTCCTATTTGGTGGGCGGTTTCCTTAGCCATACCAGCCCATAATTTATTTTGTTCGGCTATTTTATTCGATTTAAAAACCAAGTAAATAATAATGCCAAATAACATTAAGATGAAAATCAGCGCGAGCGGATAGTATTTTAACTTGGTAAGTAGTTCTGAATTTTTGTAATAGACAAAATTTTTAATATTCAAATTACCACGATTATAGCTTATTTCTAAAG
>CAZGZH010000019.1:0-10597 GCA_964529645.1 uncultured Flavobacteriaceae bacterium | reverse complement strand
CTATTGAGAAGTGCTTGTAAAGAAGGCACTGCAAAATAAGGTGTTCCCATAATAACAATACGCATATCAAACATTTAAAGGATTATTTTAGAATGAATTTGTGCTGCGAATTTACAACTATTTTGTGGTTATCTAAAAGCAGTTGCAAAGTGAAAAGTATATGTTTTTCCTCATAACTTAACTTGTTGACAACCGATTTAGAATCGAGCTCATTAAAAGTTTCTAAAAGCTTTACAATGTTTTTGGCTATGACTTTATAATTGGGCTTTTGTGCAGTATTTTTAAGACGCTCACAAACGTCACAATGCCCACAATTTTTAGAAAAAGTTTCGCCAAAATATTTTAAAAGTTGTTTGTTTCTACATTTTGAGGCATCTTTCACAAAATCAATAATAGCCTTTAATTTCTCATCTTTATGATTGTTATAGGATACTATGTTTTTAGAAATGGTATTAATAGTATAATCATCTTCTCTGGGTAACAAAAACTGTATCTGTGTATTGGTATTAGAATTGTTAAAATCTACAATATTATCATTGTGTAAAAGAGTGAGTCGTTTTACAACGGCCTCTTTTGATATATTTAATTTAGAAGCGATTAAATTAATATTTATAGCCGATTTATTTTCGAATAAGCCGCCGTAATTTCTCAATATCACTTTAATTAGTAAGCCCAATTCTTCATGTTCATCGGCATATTTTAAAACAAGGGTATTAGAGGCTATAAACTGAAGGCTACTTTGCTTAAAAAAACCATCGCTCAGTATTAAAACACCTTCTCTATCAAGGGTTTTTAAAGAATTGTAAGTCAGTAAAAAATTTAATTTATACGTTTTACAGAAGTGTGTTAAATCAAAATTATGCCAATTTTCATTTAATTCGCCGTAGGCAATATTTAAATATTGGCATAAATTTAAATAAGTTGCCTTTACGTTTTGTGTACTAGGGGTATTGTTTTTGTGTTGTGTTTTTAAAAAACTTATATCAGAATTATTGTATAATAAAAAAGCTTTAGAGGCCAATCCATTTCTACCCGCTCTGCCTGTTTCTTGTAGATAATTTTCTATGCTATAAGGAATATTATAATGAAAAATAGCGTGTACATTAGCTTTATCTATACCCATCCCAAAGGCGTTGGTGGCTACCATTATAGGTGTTTTTTCTGTCATCCAATTAGTGTAAGAAATTTCTTTTTCTGATTGAGACAAACTACCGTTGTAATAGGTGCTTTTTAAATTATGTGCATTTAAAAATTTTGAAATTTCATTGGTTAGTTTACGCGTATTGACATAAACAATACAAGGGTCATTAGTTTTCCTTAATATGTTAATTAGTTTTGTATTTTTATCTTCTGTTTCAATAATTTTGTAGAAGATATTTTGTCTGTAAAACGATTTTTTAAAGACTTTTACAGTATTTAATTCCAGATATTTTTCAATATCTTTTAATACCAATGACGTGGCCGTAGCTGTGAGGGCTATAAAAGGAATTGTAGGCAATTCTTTTTTTAAAAGAGGAATTTTTAAATAGGCAGGTCTAAAGTCGTGCCCCCATTCAGATACGCAGTGGGCTTCGTCTACAGCTACTAAATTTAAGGGAAGCTCTTTTATTTTTTGAAGAATTAAAGGCGCTTGTAATTTTTCGGGCGATACGTATAAGAACTTTACTTTACCGTATTTGCAATTATCAAAAATGCGAATGATATCTTCTTGCGATAATTTAGCGTGTAAATACACCGCTTTAAGCCCCTTCTTGTTTAAGCTTTCCACTTGGTCTTTCATTAGAGCAATAAGCGGCGAAATAACGAGGCATAGCCCTTTATTCATCAACGCCGGAATTTGAAAACAAACTGATTTACCGCCGCCCGTTGGCAGCAGCGCAACGGTGTCATTTTTTGCTAAAACAGATTGTATTACAGCTTCTTGTGGCGGCTTAAACGCCGTATGGTTATAATATTTTTTTAGATAATCTAAAGCTGTTTGCATAGAGATTAAGTCAAATTTTTTAAAATAAATTTAACGCGCTCTTTTACATCTCCAAAAGGGACTTCTTTTATTTTATACCCCAGAGATTCATAGGTATTTTTTAAGTGATTATGAATGGCTAACGATTGTTCAAAACTCTCATAGCGTTCGTTATCTGTTATGTATATTTTTTGCCATGGCGGCATTAAAAAAATAGAATCGTAGATGTACTTTTTACTTTTTCGTTCGTAAATTTCGGGGTATTTAAGTCCCAAATAATTCATGTATCCGTGAACATCGGGGATGCCGCGATCAAAAAAAACAAAGTCACTTTTAAGTTTTACAGCCTCTTTATATTGTTGTACCCGTCCTTCTAAAAGCAATTTACTAAAGAGCATGGGGTCTTTTAAAAAGAGTTGCTCAATACCATTTTTACGGGCCATTTTTGTGACTTGACGCGAAACTTCTTGTTTACAAGTATAACCTTGTTTGTGCAATGCGTTTAAAATGGTTGTTTTTCCTGTGCCTGGACCTCCTGTTAAAACTATTTTTTGCATTTCTATGTATTAAATAATTACTTTAATCATCAAAGAGATACTTTATGTCTTTTTATGTAATTTTGACGACTTAAAAGTAGCTAAAATACACAGTAAATTAAAAATGATGACCAAAAAAGAGGACGATTTTTATAAAAAATTAAAAAACGAATTAATAGACACAACAGTTTTTCCAGCAGATTATATGTATAAATTTATAATTCCTAATAAAAAAGAGCTCAAAATACAGGTAGAAAACATTTTTAATTTTGAAGGTGCTGTCATTAAATCTAAGACATCAAAAAGCGCTAAGTTTTTGAGTTTAACTATTTTAGTTAAAGTAAAATCTGCAGACTACGTTATAAAAAAATACAAAGAAGCGGCACAAGTAAAGGGCATTATATCTTTATAATTATTTTAACAACTCTTATAAATTAAAACTTTATTTTTGAACCTTCTAAAGTCAACATTTATATTTAAGATAAATATGAAATCAACTTCATTTTTTACATTGCTGTTTTTTATGGCAATAAGTTTGAGTACTTTTTCTCAAAAAAGAAAAGCTATTTTATTTAAAATTGATGGTAAACCCCAATTGGTATCAGATTTTGAAAAGAACTATTTAAAAAATATAGATATCGTAGCCGATTCTAGTCAGAAGAAAATTAAAAATTACCTCGATTTATACATCAATTATAAATTAAAAGTACAAGCGGCCTATAATTTAAAATTAGATACCTTAAATACTTTTAAAGGAGAATTGTCGCGCTACAAACAGCAGTTAATGATGCCTTATTTAAAAGATTCTGTCGCGATAGAAAACTTAGCAAAAGAGGCCTATTACCGTTCAAAATACGAAGTTAATGCCAGTCATATTTTAATTCGGGTAGAAGAAGGGGCTTTGCCAAAGGACACTTTAGCGGCTTATAATCTGATTAGTAAAGCGCGAAAAGAAATTGTTGATGGTCAAAAATTTAGGGATGTTGCTGTTAAATACTCACAAGATCCATCAGTTAAAAAGAATTTTGGAAACTTGGGCTATTTTAAAGTTTTTCAGATGGTTTACCCTTTTGAAAATGCGGCTTATAAAACGCCTGTTGGCGAAATTTCGCCCATTTTTAAAACACGTTATGGCTATCATATTTTAAAAATTAACGACAAAAGATTATCACAAGGCGAAGTAGAAGTAGCCCATATAATGCTTAAAAATAAAGACGCTAAATCAGACAAAGCAAATAAACTAAAGATTGATAGCCTTTATACACTGCTTAAAAAAGGGCAAAAATTTTCTGACTTGGCTAAAGAGTATTCTCAAGACTTAGGGTCTGCAAAGAATGGTGGTAAGTTGGCTAAATTTAGTGCAGGTAAAATAGTTAAAGAATTCTCTGACGAAGCTTTTGCTTTAAAAAATATAGGTGATTACTCTAAGCCTTTTAAAACACAATACGGCTGGCATATTGTTACATTATTAAAGAAATTTCCCATAAGTAGTTATGAAAAAATGCAACCAGAATTGCTACAAAAAGTTAGGAGAGGAGAACGGGCAGAGCAAATTGAAAAATCTATTATAGATAAACTTAAAAAAACCTACACTGTTTTAGAATATAAAGCGGCTTTAGCTGACTTTAAAATACCAGATTGGTTTGAGCATAAAGACAGCTTAAATAAACCTCTTTTAAAAGTGCAAGACAGTATTTTTACGCAAAAGGATTTAGTTGTATATTTATCTTTTAAAAAAATTAAAAAATACGTTTCAAATCAAGTTTATAACAAATTTAAAGACAGAAAAATAATAGATTATTACAAAGCACATTTAGAAGAGACCAATAAAGAATATGCTACAGCTGTTAGTGAATTTAAAGAAGGCCTTTTGTTATTTGATGTTATGCAAAATAAAGTATGGCAAAAAGCAAAAACAGACAGTATTGGTTTAAAGGCTTTTTATATGCTCAATAGGGCAAAATATCCAAAGGATTTTAAAAAGAATAGAGGGCTAATTATGAGTGACTACCAGTCATATCTAGAAAAAAATTGGATTGCTTTTTTACGTAAAAAATACCCTATTGAAATTAACAAGCATGCTTTGAAAAAACTGATTAGAAAATACAATTAATTGAGACTTAAAGCCTACATATTATTTTTCTTTATAGCTTTAATGAGCTTGTCCTCTTGCGAGTATTTCACGCTTAAAGAAGAAGATGAAAATCCGGTTTTGGCTAGAGTTTTTGACGATTATTTGCGTTTGAATGATATTGTAAACATCATTCCTAAGCAAATCTCTAAAGAAGACAGTGCTGTTTTTGTAAATAATTACACAAATACTTGGGCACGTCAAAAATTAATGCTTAAAAAAGCCAAATTAAATTTAGATGAACAAAAATTGACTTTCGATATTTTAGTTGAAAAATACAAAGAAGATTTATACATTAATAAATATAAAGAAGCTGTTGTAAAGCAATATTTAGATACAATTGTTACGCGCAATGACATTGCGGATTTTTATGACGAAAACAAACAAAATTTTAAACTAAACGAAATCCTTGTACAACTTAAATACATCCAGTTTGCAAATGACGTTTTGAACCCTAGTGAATTTATAAAGTTGTTTAAATCAGATAAAAAAGAAGATTTAGAAAAACTAGATGATTTGAGTTTACAGTTAAAATCGGCGTCATTAAACGACTCTATTTGGATACGTTATAGCGATGTTTTAAATAAAATCCCGTTTTTAAAAAAAGAAGATTCAAATAAAATTTTAAAAAAATCGCATATCATTCAAAAGAAAGATAGTTTAGGTCTATATTTGGTGGCTATTAAAGATGTTTTAAAACGCAATGATTTAGCACCTATAAGCTATATTTCTCCCACAATAAAAGAAATAATATTACATAAAAGAAAATTAAATTTAATAAAGAAATTAGAAGAAACATTAACAAATGATGCAATTAAAAATAAAGAATTCGAAATTTTTACAGAAAACTAAATACATACTTTTAATTATAGCTGTTTTTAGTCTTACTAAATCTGTAGCCCAAACTAAGACAAAAATAAAAGTAGACGGTGTTGCTGTTGTAGTAGGTAAAAATATTGTTTTAGATAGTGATATTGAGGTTTATAAAAAAGAACTAGAAACACAAAGCGATAGTAAAATTAACATTTCAGATTGCGAAATGCTAGAACAAGTTTTAAAAAGAAAACTCTTAGCACATCACGCTGTTATAGATAGTATAGAAATTTCTGATGAAGAAATAAATCAAAATGTAGAACGTAAAATAAATAATTTCAAACAACAGCTCGGTTCAGAACAGAAGATTATTGAATTTTATGGCTTTAATACCATAGAAGACTTTAGAAAAGAGTTTTTTAATGTAGAAAAAGAAGCCTCTCTAATTTCAAAAATGCAAAATAAAATTGCTTCTAAAGTAAGTGTTACCCCAGAGGAAGTCCGTAACTATTTTAAAAGTTTAGAAAAAAAAGGCGATTTGCCAAATTTTGGCGCCGAAATTGTTTTAGAGCAAATTGTACTTAAGGTAACACCTTCTAAAGAGGCTATCGCCGATGTTATTAAACGCCTTAAAGAGTATAAAAAAGAGGTTGAAGACGGTTCAAGTTTCAGAATGAAAGCCATTTTGTATTCTCAAGACCCCGCAGTTACAACACCTCAAGGCGATATTTATACCATCAACCGTCAGAGCGGATTTGTTAAAGAGTTTAAAGAAGCCGCCTTTAGTTTAGAAGAAGGAGAAGTTTCTGAACCCTTTAAAACAGATTTTGGTTATCATATTTTAAAAGTTGAAAAAATAAAAGGTAAAGATCGCGACGTGAGACATATTTTGTTACAACCCGAAATAGACGACAAGAGTCTTGATAGAGCTAAAGATTCTATTCAACATATTAAAGATGATATTATATTAAAGAAAATTACTTTCGAGGATGCCGCTTTTAAATACTCAACAGATAAGGAGACAAAAAACAATTATGGTTTGATTTTAAACCCGATGACAAGCGATAGTAAGTTCGATTTAACGAGGATGGATCCAACACTTTATGCGCGTGTGAGTAATTTGTCTAAAGGAGAAATGACACCTGTTTATTATGACGAATCTAGAGAAGGCGAAAAGATGTATAAAATTATCTTGATGAAAGATAAAATTCCTTCACACAAAGCCGATTTAGTTAAAGATTACGAAAAAATTCAGAGTCTTGCTTTACAGAAAAAAAGACAAGAAACAATAGATAAATGGGTAAAAGAAAATATAATAGATACCTATATAAAAGTAAATAAAACATATAAAAAGTGTAACTTTGAATTTAATTGGAATAAAAACTAACGCAAAAAAATGTCAGATCTTGCTGCAATTAAAACTTTAATAGTTAAATACGAAAAACTTAAAAAAGAAATAGCAAAGGTTATTGTCGGTCAAGAAGAGGCTGTAGATTACCTTTTAATATCTATTCTTACAGGTAAACATTCTCTTTTAATTGGTGTGCCTGGCTTGGCCAAAACACTATTAGTAAATACTATTGCGCAAGCTATTGGCTTAAATTTTAAACGCATTCAATTTACGCCAGATTTAATGCCTAGCGATATAATTGGTAGCGAAATATTAGGAGAAGATCGGAATTTTAAATTTTTAAAGGGCCCTATTTTTTCCAATATTATTTTAGCCGATGAAATAAACAGAACACCTCCTAAAACGCAAGCAGCACTTCTAGAAGCCATGCAAGAACACAGTGTAACAGTTGCAGGTGTAAAACACGATATAGAAAGACCCTTTTTTGTTTTAGCTACGCAAAACCCAATAGAACAAGAAGGGACGTATCCATTACCCGAAGCACAATTAGACCGTTTTATTTTTTCTATTGTACTCGATTATCCATCATTCGAAGAAGAAGTGGCTATTGTTAAAAGTACAACAGTAGGCTCACAAGAAAAAGTCAACCCTTTGTTTACGGCACAAGAAATATTAGAGTATCAGCAGTTAATCAGTAAAATTCCAGTGGCAGATAATGTTGTAGAATACGCTGTTAAATTAGTGGCCAAAACACGTCCCAAAGCCAAAAATGCGCCTAAAAATATTAGAGAATATTTAGATTGGGGTGCCGGACCACGCGCCTCGCAAAATCTTATAATAGCCGCAAAAGCCTATGCCGTTATTCACGGTAAATTTTCACCAGATATAGAAGATGTGCAAGCCATTGCTTTCTCTGTATTGCGTCATAGAATTGTTAAAAATTACAAGGCAGAAGCCGATGGTTTAACAGAAGAACGCATTATCAAATCAATATTTTAGTATTTAATCCTTTAGGCTATTTATTTTAATAAAAATAGTTGTATATTTGCACGCCTTTTTTCGAGTAGTGGATTTTAAAAAGGAAAACAAAATAAAAACAACGCTCTTGTTGATTTAAATCGTTTAAAAATCCTGTAAACCAATAAGATACAAAACAATTATCAGCAAATGGCTGAAAAAGAAACAAAAAAAGTAGCAGAAACAACCGAAGAAGCTACACCAAAAAAAGCAGTAAAAACTACAAAAACAACTGCTAAAAAAGCAACAAAAGAAAAAACTGAAACTGAAAAAGCGCCTAAAGCTGCGACTAAAAAAACGCCAGCGAAAAAGGTAACAGCTAAAAAAGAAGTTGAAGATAAAGCAGAAAAGCCTGTTAAAGTTGCTAAAAAAAGAATAGCTAAAACTAAGGTTGAAGAACCAGTTGTAGAAGAGGTAAAAGAAGAAGTTGTTGCAGAAGTTAAAGAAGAAACACCTGTACAAAATCCACAAGAATTTTTAGATAATTTCGATTGGCACAAATACGAAGAAGGTATTGAAGCTGTTGACGAATCTAAACTTGAGGCATTTGATAAAGCTTTAGAAGGTACTTCTGGCTTTGTAGCCGAACGCCAAGTAATAGATGGTGTTGTTGTTAGAATGACAGATAGAGAAGCTATTATAGACATCAATTCTAAATCTGAAGGCGTCATATCTTTAAATGAATTTAGATACAACCCCGACTTAAAAGAGGGTGATACTGTGGAAGTATTGGTAGACAGACGCGAAGACAGTACAGGGCAATTGGTTTTATCACACAAAAAAGCACGTGTTATTAAAGCTTGGGATCGTGTTAATAATGCGCATGAAACAGGCGAAATAGTTAACGGTTTTGTTAAATGCCGTACAAAAGGGGGTATGATTGTAGATGTATTTGGTCTTGAAGCATTCTTACCGGGCTCTCAAATTGATGTTAAACCTATTAGAGATTACGATCAATTTGTTGAGAAAACAATGGAATTTAAAGTGGTTAAAATTAACCACGAATTCAAAAATGTTGTTGTATCTCATAAAGCCCTTATCGAAGCAGATCTTGAAATACAAAAACGCGAAATTATTGGCCAATTAGAAAAAGGTCAAGTTTTAGAAGGTGTTGTTAAAAACATCACATCTTATGGCGTATTTGTTGATTTAGGGGGCGTAGATGGATTAATCCATATAACAGATTTATCTTGGAGTCGTATCAATCACCCAAGTGAAGTACTTGAATTAGATCAAAAATTAAATGTTGTAATTCTTGATTTTGACGATGAGAAAACACGTATCCAATTAGGATTAAAACAATTATCGCAACATCCTTGGGAAGCTCTAGATGAAAACCTTAAAATAGGCGATAAAGTTAAAGGTAAAGTAGCTATTATAGCAGATTACGGTGCCTTTATTGAAGTAGCTCCAGGTGTAGAAGGATTGATTCACGTATCAGAAATGTCGTGGTCAACGCATTTGCGTTCAGCGCAAGACTTTGTCAAAATAGGAGACGAGGTAGAAGCACAAATTTTAACTTTAGACCGCGAACAACGCAAAATGTCTATGGGTATGAAACAATTATCTCCAGACCCTTGGACAGATATTACAACTAAATATCCTGTGGGTTCTAAACACGTAGGTACAGTACGCAACTATACTAACTTTGGTGTTTTTGTTGAATTAGAAGAAGGTATAGACGGTTTGGTTTATATTTCTGATTTATCTTGGACAGAAAAAGTTAAACACCCATCTGACTTTGTAAAAGTAGGTGATAAATTAGACGTTGTTGTTCTTGAATTAGATGTTGAAGGTCGTAAATTAAACTTAGGACACAAACAAACTCAAGACAATCCTTGGGATGCTAAAGAAGCTAAATTCACTTTAAATTCTGTTCATACAGGCACTATTAAAGACATAAACGCCAAAGGCGCTATTGTTGTTTTTGAAGGCGATGACGCTGAAGCTTTTGCACCAGGACGTTTACTTGAAAAAGAAGATGGTACTAAATTAACAAAAGGCGATACAGCCGAGTTTAAGGTCATTGAGTTCAATAAAGACTTCAGAAAAATAGTAGTATCTCATACAGCTATCTTTAAAGAAGAAGAACAAAAAAACCTTAAAACAGCTAATAAAAAAGCCGATAATGCAGAGAAATCTACATTAGGAGATATTTCTGCTTTAGCCGATTTAAAAGCTAAAATGGAGGAAAAAGGAAAATAATTTTTCTTAATTTATATTTAAAGCCGCTTTGTTTATACAAGGCGGCTTTTTTTGTTTTTAATAATAACGAGTTTTAGTCCCTAAAGGGACGAAATATGCGTAATTAGGAATAGATAAGTTCTGCTTTGTGCCGTAGGAACAACATATAAAAAAAAGAGAACAAATTACCCATCGCAAAAGCTTTAATCCAGACTTTATAATTTCAACTAATAAACTTACATTTGTTGGGTAATATAGAAATATAAAATTAGATTAAATTACAAATGTCATCCTGTGCGCAGTCGAAGGGATTTGTATATTAATATTTTAAATCTTTCAATAGAATAATAATGACCTTAATAAAATCAATTTCAGGAATTCGTGGTACAATAGGCGGCAAAGTGAACGACAATCTCACACCTTTAGATACTGTAAAATTTGCAGCGGCTTACGGCACATGGTTAAAGTCTCAAAACGGTTCTAACAATCAATTAAAAGTTATGGTTGGTCGCGATGCGCGTATTTCTGGTAAAATAGTCAGTGGATTGGTGTGCGAAACACTTCTGAGTCTTGGCATTAATGTGGTAGATTTAGGACTTTCT
>CAZGZH010000018.1:0-10748 GCA_964529645.1 uncultured Flavobacteriaceae bacterium | reverse complement strand
AAAAGATCACTACAGAAAAACAAAGAACAAAAATTCTGAACCTATAATTAAAAAAAAAAAGCTTTTATTTAAAAAATAAATTAAAAATTTTACTTTGGAAAGATTGGTTTCCGATGCCTTTTTGCCAAGTGTTAGTTTATCTGAAAAAGCCCATTATGCCACACCCACAATCCATTTTGATAAGAGTACAGAAAAAGGACACCCTTTTGCTTATCACGTTTATGGTACCGCCATCACAACAGCAACAGTAGATTGTTTACGAGGTATTTACGAAATAGATAGCGTTAAAATTGTGCACGATTATGGGAGCAGCATGAATACAGATATCGATTTGGGTCAAGTTGAAGGGGCTCTGGCGCAAGGTATAGGCTGGATGACTATGGAAGAATTGGCTTATGGAAATGATGGAAGGTTATTATCTAACGCCCTTTCTACTTATAAAGTTCCGGATGTGTATGCGATGCCCAAAATTGTCGCAGTAAAAGCTTTAGAAACCAAAGGACACGAGATGGCTATTTTAAAATCGAAAGCTGTTGGCGAACCCCCACTGATGTATGGTATTGGTAGTTACTTTGCCATTCAGAATGCCATAAAAGCATTTAATAACAATACCCATTTAAATTTTGATGCCCCTATGACACCCGAAAAAGTGCTCAAAAATCTGTACCCAAATGCTTTAAAATTTTGATTTTTACTAAAAATAATATCCTAAAAGGCGCCCTAATTTATGCTGCTGGCGACAGTATTGCGGCACTCATTTTAAATGAATTCAGTTTAGCTCGTCTGTTGGGTATGATGTTTATTGGCGCGACTTTGTACGCTTTTGAAATTCCCAATTATTTTAAATGGATTGAAACCAAAACACAAAACTTGAAAGGCCTCACCTATTTATTGTCTAAAACAGGATTGGCCATTGCTTATTTTAATCCACTTTGGATTGCGCGGCATTTATTTTTTATAAAACTTTTTTCGGGGCAATTTGAGGCTTTAAATTGGGGTTTACTCAACATTGCTTTATTGTCGTTTGCGGTAAATATTCCTATTTCGTTTATTGCTAATTTTCTCATCCAAACCAAAACACCTCTTAAATGGCGCTTTTTTGCCAGTGCCATCTTTTCGGCACTCATGGCCATATATTACGCTTTAAGCGAAACTCTTTTTAGTTTATGAATTTCTGGAAATCTACATATAACAGTTTAAAAAATAACGAAAAAGTTGTTTTAATGGTGGTGGTTGAAAGTATTGGCAGTTCACCTGGCAGACAAGGATTTAAAATGTTTGTCGCCCCAGATAATACATTTCTTGGCACCATTGGCGGCGGTGTTATGGAATTTGCTTTTGTTGAAGATGCTAAAAAAATGCTACAAAATAATGCCCTTTCAAATATTTATTTAAAACGTCAAATACACCGTGGCTCTAAACCCGAAAGTTCGGGAATGATTTGTTCTGGTGAGCAAACTGTAGCTTTTATACCACTACATAACAAAGACTTGCCTTTTTTAGAACAATTGCTTACTGATTCTAAAGGTGTCCTTAATTTATCGCCAAAAGGTTTCAGTTATGAGGTCTCAAAAAAATTAGATTCAAAATTTGAATTCAATAAAACCGATGATAAGCATTGGCTTTACAAAGAGCAAATTCAGCAAAAATCCAAACTGTACGTCGTTGGAGCGGGTCATGTAGGAGCGGCAACCGCAACCTTGTGTCAGCAAGTGGGCTTTGAAGTGGTGTTATACGACAATCGCAAAGGCTTAAATACTTTTGAGGCAGTTAAAGACATAGCGCAAAAGCAAATAATTGATTATAAAAATATTGCCGATTATATTGAAGAAGGTTCTCATGTTTATGTAGCCATTATGACGCACGGTTATAAAGATGACAAAATTATTTTAAAACCACTGCTCGACAAAGAGTTTAAATTTTTAGGTGTTTTAGGAAGTCGTGTTAAAATTAAAATCATGTTTAAAACCTTGCTAGCAGAAGGTTTTTCGAAAGCTGCTTTAGACGCCATCCACGCACCTTTAGGTCTGTTTATAAAAAGTGAAACACCCCAAGAAATTGCGGTGAGTATAGCGGCGCAATTGATTAAAGTTAAAAATATTCAAAGCTAAATAGAACACTAATTTCGCTGATTATTAATATAGTAGCAGATTTAAAATTGTACAATAACAGTAAAATCATAAGAAATCTGCGTCATCTGTGATCTATAAAACAAAACGTGGTGAACTCTTAACGCTTGTTACCATTTATATAAAGATGCCACGCTGCGCTGGATTACAGCAGGCAGGCTCGCAAATACGCAAAATTACTAATATCTTTATTATAAATATATTACAATCTGTTGCATTAAATTTTTAAATTAACTAACTTCGCTTATCGTCTGATATACTCAATTAAAACTGAACATATCATAACATTAGCCTTTATTATGAGCAATTAAGAAAATAATGATTCAATTGCTTAATAAAAAATTCATAAACAGAACAAATTCGGAACAATGAAAACTAAAGAAATCATTAAAAGAAAACGCATTATATATGTTAGTAGATTCGCTTTGACATCAATCTTCATATTGATTGCGTTTTCGGTTAAAGCACAGGGTAATATTGCAACTAAATTAGGTTACTCTGCAGATGCAAAACTGCTAATTATTCATGCTGACGACTTAGGTGTATCGCATTCTGAAAACATGGCTTCTATCGAGGCTATAGAAAATGGTTCTGTAAATTCAGCAAGTTTGATGATGCCTACACCATGGGTATTAGAAGTTGCCAACTACGCCAAAAAAAATGCTACAACTCATGATTTTGGTTTGCATTTGGTTTTAACTTCAGAATGGAAAAATTATAGATGGAGACCTGTTAGTTCCATCGAAAAAGTCTCCAGTTTAGTTAATGAATTTGGATATTTTCATGAAGGATGTACACCAACTGTAAATCTTAAAGAAGTAGAGGTGGAATTAAAGGCACAAATTGACAGGGCGTATTCCATGGGATTCGAACCCACTCACTTAGATAGCCATATGTTCTGCTTATTTCAGTCTGAAGAATTAATAGAAGTCTATTTAAAAATGGGAAAATTATATAAGTTACCAGTTCTCGCAACTAAACAAACTGTTCCTGAAGAACTTCTTAGGAAGTATGATGTAAAAATTTTATTGGACAAGGTTTTAACTATTTTCCCTGAAGAATACGCTAAGGGGCCAGAAGATTATTATATCAATTCAATTAAAAATTTAAAACCTGGTTTGTCGACTTTTTTGATTCATACAGCTTACAATAATGATGAAATGAAAGGCATGAATATTGATCATCCTGAATGGGGTAATGAATGGAGGCAGAAAGATTTTGATTTTTTTACAAGTGATTCCTGTAAAAAAATTCTTAAAGAGGAAAATATTACATTAGTTACTTGGCGACAAATTAAAGATGCGTTTTATTCAAATTAGTGAATTTCTGCTTGATAGGTCGCTATTAATAATAAGGGAAAATAAAAAAAGAGATATTTCGGAAACTAACAAAAATTAAAATTCAAGGAAAACAAAGGCTAACAAAGAACTGAGTTAAAAACCAAATCTTTTTTAAGTTAATTTAGAAACATAATTTTCCCACTAGCGCGAGCGTCCTGCACTCGTAAAATTCAAAAAAGAAAAGACATTATTACCAACCTATCTCCTCTAAGCCTTTTTCATTTAAATAAACATTTGTTTTACTAAAATGTTTATTACCAAACCAATAACCACGGTTAGCACTTAAAGGTGACGGGTGTCCACTCGTAAATACTTTGTGTTTTTGTGCATTTATTTTTTGCCCTTTTCTCTTGGCATAACCACCCCATAATAAAAAGACAACGCCTTCTTTTTCATCTGAAATATGTTGTATAACGGCGTCTGTAAAAGTTTCCCAACCCTTATTTTGATGCGAGCCCGCTTGGTGGGCGCGTACCGTTAGCGTCGCATTGAGCAATAAAACCCCTTGGTCTGCCCAATATTCTAAATTGCCACTTTTGGGTATGTCTTTGCCTATATCGGTTTTTAATTCTTTAAAAATATTTATAAGTGAAGGTGGATGTGCCACTCCGTCGTTTACAGAAAAACACAAGCCATTGGCTTGCCCTGGTCCGTGATAGGGATCTTGACCTATAATAACCACTTTTAGGTCCTTAAAATCGCAATGGTTAAAAGCATTAAAAATGTGTGAACCTTTTGGGTAACAGGTGTTTTGACTGTATTCTGTTTTGACAAAATCCGTCAAGTTTTTAAAATACTCTTTTTCAAACTCGGGTGCTAAAACCGTTTTCCAACTGGGGGCTATATTTACATTTATAGGCATGTTTATTTAAGGTGGTTTAAAATATTAAACATATTTTTGTAATCCTTTTGTTCATTCTAAACCTGCCTGCGGCAGGCAAAGTGAAGAATCTCTTGTAAAGATTTTCTATTGAATTAAAAGGACAATTAAATTTTAGCTAAAAGTATTATAATTTAATTTCAAAAAGAAGCTTATTTAAGATTTTGAGTATATCAGCAAAAACATTACAAGATTTAGAGTTTCCTCTGGTTTTAGATAAAGTCGCCACCTTGTGCCAAACACAAATGGGTAAAGCGTTGGCCTCTCAATTAGTGCCCTTTACAAAAAAAGCCTTATTAGTTGAAGCTTTAGCACAAACGCATGAATATTTGGCTTCTTACGAAAATGACAATAGATTACCCTCACACTTTTTTGAAAATATCCATAAAGAAATTCATTTACTCCAAATTGAGGACAGCTATTTAGACGTCAAATCGTTTTTAAAAATTGCCAAATTAGCTGATGCCACAAACGCGCATCTCAAGTTTTTAAAAAAGGACAAAGAATACTATCCCAATCTGCATAAGTATTCAAGTACACTGACTTACAACACAACTATATCTAAAATTATAGTGGCTAAAATTTCATCTTTTGGTACTATAAACGACAATGCTTCTATTCTTTTAAAAGCCATCCGTAAAGAACTTAGCGAAGTTAAAGGAATGATTAGCAGTAGTTTTAATGTGGTTTTGAGTAAAGCTAATGCGGCGGGTTACTTAGCTGATATTAAAGAATCGCTTTTAGACAATCAGCGGGTTTTAGCCGTAAAAGCCATGTATCGTAAAAAGGTAAAAGGTTTTTTATTGGGAACTTCAAAAACGGGCACTATTACTTTTATTGCCCCCGAAGCCACACAGAAATATACACGTCAATTACAAAATTTAGAGTTTGAAGAAACCGAAGAAATTATAGCTATTTTAAAAGCATTAACCAATGATATGCGTCCCTTTGTAGCCGATTTAGAAGCCTATCAAAATTATTTAGCGCATATAGATTGTGTAGCGGCAAAAGCGCGCTATGCTTTTAATATCAAAGGGATTTTACCTACTATTTCTGACGCCAAAGAATGCACTTTTAAAGACGCTTATCATCCTTTACTCTTTGAACAAAACAACAAAAAAGGCATTGTTACAGTACCACAAAGTTTAAAATTAGATCAAAAACAGCACATTATTGTTATTTCGGGGCCTAATGCTGGTGGCAAAAGCATTACCCTTAAAACCATTGGTTTATTACAGGTTATGTTTCAAAGTGGGCTGTTAGTGCCTGTACATAGAAAGAGTTCTTTTCATATTTTCGACACAATCTTAACCGATATTGGCGACAATCAATCCATAGAAAACCAGTTGAGTACCTATAGTTATCGCCTTAAAAATATGCGTCAGTTTTTACGCAAAAGCCATGACAATACGTTGTTGCTTATTGACGAATTTGGTACGGGTAGCGATCCCGAATTAGGAGGCGCTTTAGCCGAAGTCTTTTTAGAAGAATTTCACGCCAAAAATGCCTTTGGTGTTATTACCACGCATTACGCCAATCTTAAAGTTTTAGCCGATGAACTTCAATTCGCTATCAACGCCAATATGCAATTTGACGAGCGCAGTTTAGAACCGCTTTACAAGTTATTTGTAGGGCAAGCTGGGAGTTCTTTTACATTTGAAGTCGCTGGTAAAAATGGCATTCCGTACAGTTTAATTAACCGTGCCAAGAAAAAAGTATCGGGCGAAAAAGTGCGTTTAGACCGCAGTATTTCTAAGCTTCAAAAAGAGCGCCATAAGTTGCAAAAGCATTCAGAAAACCTAGAAAAAGAACAGGTTTTAGCCAAAGAAAAAGGGGCTTTGTTGGCAACAGATCAAGAAAAATTACATCAAAAATTGGTCGATTTTAATCTGCTTTACGAAGCAAATCAGAAAATGCTGACTTATGGCCGTAAAACCAACGAACTCTTAAATCGGTTCTTTCAAACAAAGAATAAAAAGAAACTCCTAGCCGATTTCTTTAATTGGGTCAATGTAGAACAAACCAAATACATCAAAAAAACGACGCCAACTACACAAGAAAAAAAGACAAAATCTGCCAAGCAAAAAGCCCTTAAACAACAAAAGGCTGTTAAAGAAAAACTGCAACAAACAGAAAAAAAGGTTTTAGCAGAAGTGGCTGTTATTAAAAAATCTGAAGCTAAAAAAGCCAAAATCCGCGCACAAGAAAAAGCCAGTTACATCTATAAACCCAATGACCGTGTACGCCTTGAAGACGGCGTAGCTGTAGGCACCATTACAAAAATAGAAAAGAAAAAAGTCTTTATAAATTACGGCAACTTTACCACTACTGCCAAAATAAGTCAGATTGAACTGGTAGAAAAAGGTTAAAATCAACAAGTTAAGCGCTAGAAACTATAAAGCCTAAGTTATTAATATTTAGATTGTTACTATTATTAATTTCTCAGAGTAAGTCTTTAAAAAGCTGTATTGCCAAAGTTAAATATTCAATAATATTTTTCTAGCTCCCGACTTCTGACGCCCGACTCCCAACTTCCCTCCATTTAATTATAATTTAATAACTTTACCATTCTTAAATTTTAAGGCTTTGAAAAATTTTGTTTTTGCGTGTTTGGCTTTTTTAATGTGGGCGCTTTTTGGCGCTTGGGTTCACGCTTATACACATCCTAAACAAAAAGTGAGTGCTATAAAAATTGAAAAGGCAAAACCTCTAGTTGTTGTTGGGAAAACTGCATCGTCAAAAGTTACGAAAATAATTCAAACCAAAATTAAAGACAGCGTACTTAAAACACCCGAAAAGCCCCCAGTAAAACCCATTGCTAAAAAGATTATTTTTCTAAAGTTTAATCAGAAAGATTTTGATGAAGATGCCTTTTTAGAATCTTATGCAACAGAATTAAAAGGCTATTTAAAAACAAACCCTAAACTTCATATTTATATAGTTGGCTTTACAGATACTATTGGCGATTCCATCTCTAATTATTGGGTGGGTTTTGAACGTGCCAAGAATTTTAAATCGTTTTTAGTATCGCAAGGCATTGTTAAAAATATAATTCACACCTCCTCTAAAGGTGAAAAAGACCCGATTGCTAAAAATAACAGCAAAAAAGAACGGCGTAAAAACAGACGAATAGAAATCACCTTAAAACCCAAACCTCATGACTAGCTTTTTAGAAAGTCTCAATTTATATGACTTTATAGAAATATTTATTTTAATGTTAGGTGCCTTTTTAATTGGGTATTTATTTGCCTATTATTATTTTAAAAACAAATTGAGCCGCCTTAAATCTAATTTCGACATTCCTACCTTAAATGACGCTTTAGGAACAGTACAAGAAGGCGCTATAAAAGCCACTAAAACCTTTGAACGCGGCGGTCAAGAAGTTGACGAAAGCGAACAAATAGGTATCGAGTTTTTTGTAGAAGAAAAAGAGCCTAAAAAAAAACCTAAAAAATCTTAATCTTCTGCCACTAAACGCGCTGTTTCTCTATCGAAAAAGGCGTTTGCTTGTGTAATTAGATTGGCTATTTCTTCTGTCACATTGGCTTCGTTTTCATTGTTTAAATCGTCAAACCACGTAACAACATCATCTTCTAAATTAATTACAAATCGTGGATATTCTGTATGAATAACATAAATAGCCTCTTGATAATCGGTATTGTCTCCCAATATAAATTTAGGTAGTGCCATATTTTAAATGTATTAATTTTTTAGTTAAATAATTAAATCTAATAAATAGTAAAATAGCCGAAGCTGTCAAACCTAAAAGTAATCCTATCCAGATACCTTGAGAGCCTAATCCTGCCATTTTACCTAAATAATAGGATACAGGAAAGCCTATAATCCAATAAGCTATAAAGGTAATATAAGTGGGTATTTTAACATCTTGTAAGCCGCGTAAAGCGCCTAAAACAACAGCTTGTACCCCATCAGATATTTGAAAGAAACCCGCTACAACAAGTAAAAGTGCCGCAGTTCTGGTGACATCAATATTATCTATATACATGAGTGGCAACACATCTTTTAAGCTTAAAAAGCCAATAGCAAAACAAAATTCTATCAAAAAAATCTGCAAAAAGATAGAAAAAGCAATACGTCGCAATTCTTTATATTGATTGAGTCCTTTTTGGTTGCCCACTCTAATGGTAGCTGTAACGCCCAAACCAACAGCAATCATAAATGTCATTGAGGCTAAATTAAGCGCTATTTGATTGGCCGCTTGATCTATAACACCAATAGAACCTGCCAACCAAACGGCAGCCGTAAACACAGCAATTTCAAAAAACATTTGTAAAGCTGTAGGAAATCCTAAATCTATTATTCTTTTGAGTTTTTCTTTTTTTATTTCTATCCATTTTAAAGGATGTAAAAAAGGTGCTAATTTTTTGCGATGCATAATTATGTAAATTAAAAACAAAGCCATCACAAATCTAGAAATCATTGTACCAATGGCGGCGCCAACCAATTCTAATCTTGGGAAAATCCAAATACCATAAATTAAAAAATAATTAATAAGCACATTTATGATATTGGCAACAATAGTGGCTTGCATGGCGTATTTTGTTTGCGACATACCATCGGCAAACTGTTTAAAAGCCTGAAAAATCATAAGCGGAATCATAGAAAACGCTACAATATTGAGATACGGAATGGCCAATTCTACCACCTCTGGCGGCTGATTCATATGATACAAAATAGGCTTTACAAGTACCAAAAAAACAAACATAACTACGCCCATAATAGTTGATAAAAGCAAGCCATGTTGAAAATCGCGGCGTCCACTATCAATATCGCCAGAGCCATCGGCTTCGGCCACCAAAGGCGTTATGGCAAAAGTAAAACCAATACCTAAAGACAAAGCTATGAATACCAAACTATTACCCAAAGAAACTGCAGCCAATTGTGTGGCGCCTAAACGCCCCACCATAATATTATCGGCTAAACCGACCAATACGTGACCTAGCTGCCCAATCATAACCGGATAAGCCAACTTTAAGTTGTAATTAAATTCTTTTGTGTAATTTTTTAAGCGCACTAATTTGTTTTAAGTGCGCAAAGGTAAATTATTAAACCCAATTTCTGTAATAGAAATCTTTAAGAGATAATAAACCTTACGCGTTATGCATTAATAATAAAAAGTAAATGCAGCCTTATTTAGTAACTGTTTAAAGTTCATATGTTGTACCTACGGCACAAATCAGCACATTTATATCTCTTATTATTCATATTTCGTCCCTAACGGGACGTTAGTTTTTACTACGATTATGTCCCGCTAGGGACAACATATCAATAGTTTTATACAAGCAATTTATTTATTGTGCCTTTAGGTACGACACATAAGTATTTTTAGGTTTTTAATTTGCTTGTTTTAATAAAATATACAATGAATAACCTTATAAAAGTTGTAATAATGTCTGGCTTTTAGCTGTAGTTTCATGCCATTCAGATTCGGCATTACTGTCGGCAGTAATACCACCACCAACATAGACAGTTGCTTTTTGATATTCAATTTGCATACACCTTAAATTGACAAAGAGTTTGCTTTTGTTTTCTTTATTTATAATTCCCAAAAAACCTGTGTAATAAGAACGCTTGTAGCACTCATTTTCTAAAATAAAGTCAATCGCTTTTTGCTTAGGCAAACCCGCTACAGCAGGTGTGGGATGCAAAGCCTCTATCAAATTTTTAATAGCGAAATTATGTGTAAGTGTTCCTGTAATTTTTGTACAGATATGCCACAAATTACCCGCTTTAAGATTAAATGACTTGCCAATATTTACAGGAATATTTATATCCGATAAGGTCTTAGAAATATAATCTGTTACAAATTGTTGTTCTTGTTTTTCTTTATTTTCCCAGTTTAAATCTGATTCTTTTTCTGCAATTTGCGTTCCAGCTAAAGCCATTGTTTCTAAAATATTTCCGTTTACGGATAAGAGCTTTTCTGGCGTAGCACCCAACCATATCCCCACTTTAGGATGATGCCATAAATAAGCAAAAGCCGATGTGTATTTTTTAAGAAGCTGTAAAAAAACAAAAACGGTATTTGTATTTTCAAAATCTAATTCTATACGCCGTGACAAGACCACTTTTTGTAAATTATGAGTTGCTATTTTAGCTTTAGCCTTTTCTATTATTGCAGTATAATCTTCTTGAGATAACGAAGATGCTAATTTATGGCTTCTAGATTTAATTTCTCTAAGGTCTTTTATAACACCCTTTAAAGAAAAAGTATAACACTTTGCTTTGTTAAAGGGTATTATAATAGCTTCTCCATTTGTGTTAAAAGGGGCCAAAACAAAAGCTTCGTCATTAAAATTTGACGTTGTGTAAATTGCTTCATCATCTTGTACAATAACATTTACAATATCAGAATTGGGAAAATTATAGCTAACAAAA
>CAZGZH010000017.1:0-10811 GCA_964529645.1 uncultured Flavobacteriaceae bacterium | reverse complement strand
AAGCTTCTCAAGAAGACCCTATAAAAATTGAACTTGCTACTAATAAATCTGAAACAATATCTTTTTTAGGTAAACGAGATACCCTTTTATTAAATGATAAAGATTTTGTTGTTAGAACTAAGGCTTATTTGGAAAACAACCGCCTTAATCTGTTTGAAATGAATACCAATACACCCGCTTTAGGTCTTGTAAAATTTGTTGATTCAAATAAAAATAAAGAAGTAATTAACACTCTTACAGAAAATAATGCTACTCCAAGTAATCCTTATCATATAACTTTACGCTTTAGTAAAGATTTTGAGGCAAAAAAAATAAAAGCAAACAAAGGAGATGGTAAAAATTATAACGGTAAGTTAATTATTGAAGAAGTACAAAGTGCTCGTGAATATAAAACATTCTTGTCTATTTTTGTATTAACTTTAGTTTTTGGGTTGTTAATAATTTTACTTCTTAAACCCCTTAAACGCTTAACTCACGGTGCCGAAGACGACGAACACATAATTGAAACAAACTAAATATTATAATTAAAGCCCTCAAGGAATTTATCCTTTGAGGGTTTTTTCTTTTTATAAACAACAAATTATGACTACAGCAACAAACGACAGCTTTTTTAAAACAAATGTATTAGGGCATCCAGCCGGACTTTTTGTATTGTTCTTTACAGAAATGTGGGAACGTTTTTCTTATTACGGTATGCGAGCCTTATTGGTGCTATTCTTAACCTCCTCTTTAATGGACGGCGGTTGGTTTTGGCCTCGCGAAAACGCCTTAGCCCTTTATGGCACCTATACGTCTTTGGTTTACATAACCCCTATTTTAGGCGGTTGGTTAGCCGATAAAAAAATAGGTTATCGTTGGGCAGTTGTCATTGGTGCCTTTATTATGACTTTAGGTCATGCCGCTATGGCCGTAGAAACACCTACTTTTTTATACATTGGAATTAGTTTGCTAATTGTAGGAAATGGCTTTTTCAAGCCCAATATGACCTCTATTATTTCTTTGATGTACGAAGGGTATGAAGGTAAAAAAGATGGTGCTTATACCATTTTCTATATGGGTGTAAATGCAGGGGCTTTTTTAGGAATTTTATTGTGTGGTTATATTGGCGAACAAGTTGGTTGGAGTTACGGTTTCGGCTTAGCAGGTATCTTTATGTTTTTAGGTATGTTACAATTTTACTTTGCACAAGGTATATTTGGAGATATTGGCTTAAAACCCAAAGCGGGTTCTGAAGAAAAAACTACTGAAGAAATTGCCAAAGGAAATTCTGTTGCTTTTTCACCACTTCACAAAACAATGATGGTTATAATGACTGTTGCTGGTTTATTTTGGATATTTAATGACGCTTTTTCTAAAATCACAAAAAATAATTTACTAGCTTTTGGCGGTGAAGATTGGAGTACTCCTATCATAATTGGGGCCGTTAGTCTGTTTATTTTACTTGTTGGTATTCGTATTCCACAATACAATTTTAAAGTGAGAGATAGGTTAATTGCGGTTCTTGTCTTCGCTTTTTTTACAATATTTTTCTGGGCTGCTTTTGAACAAGCGGGTGGTTCTATGTCTATTTTTGCACGCGATTATACGCACCGTGTTTTAGAGGGTAATGCCGCTAATGTGTTTAGGATTGTCAATACCTTAGTAACTATTGTGCCGCTAGGCATTATCACTTTTGTGTTATTGAGTTTGTTTAAACAAACCTTTAAAAATTACGCTTTAGCCAATCTCTTTTTGGGTTTTAGTTTCGTTATAATTTGGGGGCTTGCTTTATGGATGTTGTCTAAACAATGGGGACAAGACAATCCTGAAATACCTGCTTCATGGTTTAGTGTTTTAAACTCTTTATATATAATAACATTTGCGCCTTTATTTTCTAAATGGTGGGAGAGCAAATACAATCCGAGTGGCGCCTTTAAATACGGTTTCGGATTATTGCTATTAGGTCTAGGTTTTGCTTTCTTAGCTTATGGCGCAAGCGACATCCCGCAAGGGGCTAAAACCGCTTCTGTAAGTGTTATGTGGCTGGTTTTTGCTTATCTATTCCATACTTTAGGCGAATTGTGTTTATCGCCAGTAGCCTTATCTTACATCAGTAAATTAGTACCTGCAAGTATGATTGCCTTTATGTTTGGTGTGTGGTATATTGCTATTGCTATTGGTAACAAAACAGCCGGTTCTATGGGGGGATTAATCGATAAAATTACAGCTAATTATTCGTTGTCAACATTTTTCTTAATCTTTACTTTAGTGCCTATGAGTATTGGATTATTAGCTATGTTGCTCAATCCGGTACTTAAAAAACTAATGCATGGCGTTCGGTAAGTAATTAAACTTACTTTTTTACGACTGTTAGAGCAAACAATTTATTATGAAAAGGTTTGTACTATTAAGTTTTATAACTATTTTTTCTTGGCAATCTTATGCCCAAGATACAGCTATTAAATGGCTTAGTTTTGAAGAAGCTATAGCGCTCAATAAAGAAAATCCAAAGAAAATATTGGTAGATGTGTATACTAATTGGTGTTATTACTGTAAAGTAATGGATAAAAAAACCTATTCTAATGCTAAGGTTGCCAATTATATAAACACCCATTTTTATCCTGTTAAACTCAATGCTGAGCAAAAAGAAGACATTACTTTTAACGGCAAAGTTTTTAAATACGTCGCTAAAGGACGTCGCGGTTATCACGAGTTAGCCGCTGCAATTTTGGAAGGAAAACTGAGTTATCCTACAACGGTTTTTTTTGACGACAAAGAACAGGTTATTACGCGCTTACCAGGCTATTTAACCGTAAAAAACTATGAACCTATTCTCGTCTTTTTAGCCGAAGATCATTATGAAAATAAGGACTGGGAAACATTTGTAAAAGCGTATAAAAACGTCTTTTAAATCTCTTTTGGAATGGCTTCTAACAAGCGTTTGGTGTATTCTGATTTTGGGTTTTTATAAACCATGTCTGCCTCGCCTTGTTCATTTATTTGCCCTTCTTTCATCACCAATAAATTATCGGCCATATACTTAACAACGGCTAAATCGTGCGAAATAAAAATATAGGTAAAATTAAAAGTCCTTTTTAAACTGTTTAAAAGGTTTAAAACTTGTGCTTGCACAGATACGTCTAATGCCGAAACCGATTCATCGCAAATAATAATTTTAGGTTCTAGAGCAATGGCGCGGGCAATACCAATACGCTGACGTTGCCCACCCGAAAATTCATGCGGATACCGATTAAAATGTGTGGATTCTAAACCCACTTGTGTCAATAATGCTAACACTTTTTCTTTGCGTTCTTTATAAGAACTAAACAATTTATGAACGCGCATAGGCTCAACTATCGCTTCGCCAATTGTTATTCTAGGGTTCAGTGAAGAATAAGGATCTTGAAAAATGATTTGAATATCCTTTCTCAATTTCTTTAAGCCTTGTTGATTGAGCTTTAAAATATCTTCCCCCTTGTATTTAACTTGTCCGTTTTGAGGCTTTTCTAATAGTAATACAGAACGTCCTAAAGTCGTTTTACCGCAACCCGATTCGCCCACTAAGCCCAAAGTTTCGCCTTCGTAAACTTTAAAGCTCACGTCATCAACAGCTTTAACGGTGTTGTCTTTCTTAGAAAACCAACTTTTAGCTGTGTTAAAGAAAGTCGATAGGTTATTTACCTCTAAAATTGGCGGATTGCTATAAATTTTTGTGTGTCGCTTCTTGCGTTGCGTGGCTGTAACTACTTTTTGAGGGACGTCATTATTTAAAAAATCTCTAACCGTAGGTAATACTTCTAAGCGTTCAGTTAAACTAGGACGCGCATTTAAAAGCGATTTAGTATAAATGTTTTGTGGGTTATTAAAGATTTCTTTAGTCGTATTTTGCTCTACAATATGTCCGTTTTGCATTACGATAACACGATTGGCTATTTCAGAAACCAAAGTTAAATCGTGCGAAATAAAAAGGATACTCATTTTAGTTTCGCCTTGTAGCGCTTTTAAAAGTAAAATAATCTCTTTTTGTACTGTTACGTCAAGTGCGGTTGTGGGCTCATCTGCTATGAGTAATTGTGGTTTGCAGGCAATGGCCATGGCTATGATAACGCGTTGTTTTTGTCCACCAGAAATCTGATGTGGATATTGATTAAAAATTTGTTCAGGTCGGGGTAGTTTTACTTTTTTAAAGAGATTTATAACGGCATCTTTATTGTCTTTTTTAGCACAAATTTGATGCTCTAACAACATCTCTTGAACCTGATAACCACACGTTAAACTCGGGTTTAAAGCGCTCATAGGATCTTGAAAAATCATAGCTATTTTAAACCCTCTTATTTTTTGAAAATCTCTTTTAGATAAAGCCGTTAAATCTGAATCCTGAAATAAAATATGTCCTTTCGTTTTTGATGTCTTTGTTGGTAACAATCCCAAAATAGCCAAACTCGTCACCGATTTTCCGGAACCCGATTCGCCTACAAGCCCTACAATTTCGTTTTGCCCAATATCAAAATTAATGTTGTGAACCACTTCAGTCATAACTTTATCAGCTTTAAATAAAATAGAAAGATTGGTAACTTTGAGCATTAGAATATTATCTTAAATGATGTTATAAATATAGTTATTTTACCCGTTGTGCATTAGTAAAAAATGGAAAGTAACTTTATTTAATAACTGTTTAAGATTTATATGTTGTACCTACGGCACAAATCAGCATATTTCTAGGTCTTATTACACATATTTCGTCCCTAAAGGGACGTTGGCTTTTACTACGGTTATGTCCCATTAAGGACAACATATTAATAATTTAAAAAAGGGCGTTTTTTAATTGTGCCTTTAGGTACAACATATAAGTATTTTTAGGCTTTTATAAACCATTTAGATTTAAGCCAAAAAGTTTAGTTACTTTGCAAAATCTTAAAAACATTCTGTGAATTACTTATCAGTAGAAAATATCTCAAAATCATTTGGTGAAAGACAGTTATTCGAAAACATATCTTTTAGCATTCATAAAGATCAAAAAATAGCCTTTATTGCTAAAAATGGCACAGGGAAAACCACCATATTAAATATTTTGGTAGGTAAAGACACGGCAGATACAGGCGACGTGGTTTTTAGAAAAGGTTTAAAAGTGGCCTATCTGTCTCAGATAAACACACTAAATCAGGAATTAACGGTAGAAGAATCTATTTTTGATTCTGATAATACTACCCTAAAAATAATTCAGCAATACGAACATGCTTTAACCAATTCTGAAGATACAGAAGCGTATCAAAAAGCTTTTGATTTGATGGAACAGCATCAAGCGTGGGATTTTGAAACGCAGTACAAACAAATTCTATCTAAGTTAAAATTAACCGATTTATCTCAAAAAGTTAAAACGCTTTCGGGCGGACAACAAAAGCGTTTATCACTGGCTATTATTTTAATTAATTTGCCCGATTTACTCATTTTAGATGAGCCTACAAATCACCTCGATTTAGAAATGATTGAGTGGTTAGAAAGCTTCTTTAAAAAAGAAAAAATAACCTTGTTTATGGTGACCCACGATAGGTATTTTTTAGAACGGGTGTGCGACGAAATTATAGAATTAGACGTCGGTAAAATCTACAATTATAAAGGCAATTACTCTAATTATTTACAAAAAAGAGAAACCCGTTTAGAAATTGAACAAACCACTGTAAATAAAGCCAAAAATCTGTTTAAAAAAGAACTCGATTGGATGCGCCGACAACCCAAGGCACGTACCACAAAATCAAAATCTAGAATAGACGATTTTTACGTCATAAAAGAACGTGCCAGTCAACGCCGCAAAGACCATGTTGTGCAGCTTGAAATTAATATGGAACGCTTGGGTAGTAAAATTGTAGAGCTTCACAATATTTCTAAAGCCTTTGGTGATAAAGTTGTTTTAAACAAATTTGATTATGTCTTTAAACGCGGCGAACGCATTGGGCTTATCGGTAAAAATGGGACTGGTAAAACGACCTTTTTAAATTTAATTACCCAAAAATTAGCCCCAGATTCTGGTAAGGTCGTTTTGGGTGAAACCTTAAAATTTGGTCATTATACACAAGAAGGTATCAAGATAAAAGAAGGTCAAAAAATTATCGAAGTCATAAAAGAGTTTGGCGCATTTATTCCCTTAGCAAAGGGACGTAAAATTACGGCAGGTCAATTATTAGAACGCTTTTTATTTGACAGAAAAAAGCAATATGATTTTGTAGAAAAGCTCTCAGGGGGGGAGTTAAAACGTTTGTATTTGTGTACGGTATTAATCCAGAATCCTAATTTTATAATTTTAGATGAGCCTACTAACGACCTTGATATTATCACGCTAAACGTCCTCGAAAATTTCTTATTAGACTTCCCTGGTAATTTAATTGTGGTTTCTCACGACCGTTATTTTATGGATAAGGTAGTCGATCATTTGTTTGTCTTAGACCATTCTGGTACTATTTCCGATTTTCCTGGGAACTATACTGATTATCGCATTTATGAAGATTCTAAACCAAGAGAAACAGTTGTTAAAGACAAACCTATCAAATCTAAAAAGACGGTATCAAAAGGTTTAAACTTTAATGAAAAACGTGAATTTGGGCAGTTAGAAACCGCTATTTCAAAACTCGAAAATGAGAAAAAAGCCATTGAAAAAGCTTTTGAAAATAATGACATCACCACAGATAAAATTACAGAAGTCTCTAAAAATTTAGAAGAAATCATTTCGACCTTAGAAGAAAAAGAAGAACGCTGGCTAGCGCTTTCTATGAAATTAGAGGATTAGCCTCTCGACTGCGCTCGAGGGGACAACTATAAAGATTTTTTGTATATGCCTGTCCGACAGGTAGGCTCGAGGAGGCGTCTCAAATTAAACTTTCATGTCAGTCGAGCCTGCCTGTCGGTAGGCAGGCTCGAGGGGACATTTTAACTTTTTTGTCAGGTCGAGCGCAGTCGAGACCCGTTTTAAACAAAAATAATATCTTCCTCTTTTAAAATCTCCTGATTGTTAAAACGCAGTAGTAATTGCGCCACAGCAATGGTGTCTTTTTCGCAATAGGTAGCAATGCGTTTAACGTCATTGTCTTTGTAATAAACTTCGGCTACCTGACTGCCATCTATATCGTCTTTTGGGGATGGGATATTTAAAATATTAGTCAGTAATTTTAGTGATGTATAGTGTTTGTAATCGCCAAATTTCCACAAATCCATAGTATCTAAATGGGCTATTTCCCAAGGTTTTTTACCAAAGAGATTCAGCTTTTCTGGAATGGCAATGCGGTTTATAATCATCCTTCTGGCGATGTAAGGAAAGTCGAATTCTTTACCGTTATGGGCACATAATAAATGCTCTGGTTTATTAAAGTGTTTTTCGATTAGGTCTTTAAAATCGGTTAAAATTTTGGGTTCTTCGCCAGTAAATGACGTGACTCTAAACTGTCTTTCTATAGCGTTTTGTGTAAAATACCCAACCGAAATACACACTATTTTTCCAAATTCTGCCCATATACCAGCACGTTGGTAAAAATCTTCAACACTTGTTTCTTCTTTGCGTTGGTACTGTGTTTTGTCTGCAAAAAGGGCTTTCTTTTCTGCGGTTAACGAATCAAAATTAGCCACCTCTGGTACTGTTTCTATATCTAGAAATAAAATGTTTTCTAAAGTAGATTTAAAGTTTTGAGTCATAATACAATTCTTTTGACCCATAAAAGTATTGTATTTTTTTGATAATTAAAACTTTATAGTCTCAATGTTGTGTGTTTTTAGTTAAAAAATTGTAAAATTATTTAACAACCAATTTTCTAGTAGCTATTTTACCGTCTTGTTGTACATTTAAAAAGTACATCCCCGCTTTTAATTGGCTAATATTGATTTGATTACTTGAGGTGTTTTTTTGATAAACAAGTTTACCAATCACGTCATAAATTGCAATCTTTTTTGACGTATTTGAAGCACTTCTAATTTGAAGAAAATCTGATACTGGATTAGGGTAAATGGTAAAATTTAAAGTAAGATTATCGGCTACAGCCAAAACAGCGCTCTGTTGCCAAATACTGTTAGTTTTAGCGCCCCAAATATAATCTACCAATGAAGGAAAATCTATAAATGGGTTACGATTGTGTTGAAAACTATTGAAAATAACCTCATTTCTATTACGCTCCCAGTCGTCAACAGGATCGGCTAAATGCCAAGATAGTAAGGTTGATAATTTACCATGAAGTGGACTCTTATCTGTATTTACAGGGATGTTTTCTGTCAGTTCTAAATCGGGTTCACCGCCATCCCCTTCATAACGTACAGCCATATAAAATAACATACGTGCTACATCACCTTTTACTGCATCGCGTGGTTCAAAAGTAAACACGCTCGAGTCGTATTTTGAACCTGTATCTACACGATTATCTACTATATTTACACAAACTGTACAGTTGTCAAAAGATCTATTGCTACGGGTGCTATTAACACTAATATCGGCAGGTCTTAAATGATGTACATCTGTACCCGGCCCTATGGCAGTTCCAAAATTACCACGCGATTTAGCCCACACATGTTCGCGATTCCAACCACTGCCACTGTTGTATTCTTGGGCTGCATTTACAGAACGACCCGAATAAATTAAAATAACATTATTAGCATTATTGGGGTCTTTGTCTGTCTCTTTTAAAATATCCCAAACATCTGTACTTGAAGCGGTGTAGGGATATTCTGTATGATTTTTTATAAGTAAATGTAATTGGGCTTTTAAAGCCAAACCTTTAAGGCCATCTGCCGTATTGTAGTAGTTGTTAAACGCTTGCGCGATAAGACTGTTTGTAACAAAAAAAAGCAATGAAATACTTACGAGGAGTCTTTTATTAAAGACTCCTTTTGAGGGGGAGTGGGACATAATTTTAATTTTAAAAGAAGCAAAGATACTTCTTTTAAATCTAAAAAAAATAGCCGCTTTTAGCGGCTATTTTAATTATAATTATATAAAATTTTGACAACTATTCTACCACCAATTTTCTAGTAGCAGTTTTAGCATTTTGTTGTACTTTAACAAAATAAATACCTGATTTTAAATTACTTATATTTATTTGATTGGCTTTAGTTGTTTTTTGATAAACCCGTTTGCCAATCATATCGTAAATACTGATACTTTTTTCTGCATTTGAAGCCGATTTTATATTTAACAAACCATCTTTTACAGGATTTGGATACATAGCAAAGCCATCTAACAATTGTTGTTGGCTTATAGCTAAAGTGTTTGTTGGTGTTACACTAGCCCAAGTTGTTCCTATGCGCAATTCGTCAACGGTAATAAATGGTGTTTCACCACTGCTATCTTGTCTAAACAAAAACTGACTAATACTCGCTACCTGACTGGTTCCGCCAAAAGCAGTATCAGTACCCGTAAGTGTTGCAACTGGTGCTGCTGACGCTCCAAAATCACCAGAAGAAGGATTAATCCACGCGTTAACTGTACCATTGTCAATATTATAGCTCATAACTGCAAAAACAACATCACCCACATTATAAGTTGACGTTGTAACAGGTGGTACAGAACTTACTGCTCCAAACCCAATATCGTATGTTGTTCCTGTTGCAGCGGGATTTGCTCTTACCCAAAGACGGGCATCAAATGCACCTAAAACAGCAAAATAGCCACCATCTGTTAAATCTGTAACAGCTGAAATATCTGTAACTTTAAATAAAAATGAAGCATAGACCGTACCTCTAGAAACAGAAGAAAACTCAACAAACGGATCTTTACCTGAACCATCAAAACTAAAAGAATTACCCATTGAAGTAGGTAATCCTGTATAAGACAAACTACCTGAAGCTATTAAAGGCTCATCTCCACTGGTTGTATTTTGCCAATTAGTTTGAGCTGTTAAATTTTGGGCTGCAGTATAATTAAATGATTCTTAAAATGGTAGTGTTTGTATAATGCTCTGATACATAAAAGTGACTGTTGCGCTCACCGCTGGAGAAAGTGAAGCCCCCGAGTTATCTACTAACTCGTAAACTAAAGTATGCGAGCCATTAGTTAATCCTGTAAGAGTTGTAATACCTGTATCAAATTTATTAACACTTGCTCCGCCATCTATAGTATATTTTATAAAGCCATCTCCTGAATTATCACTAGCCCCTGAGCCGTTATCTGCAGAAGTAGTGAAATTTTGAACGTCTAAAGAGACTGTTAATCCAGCTGAACCAACATTAGCTGTTCCTCCCATTGTTGGAGAAGTAATACTCATACTTGGAGCTGTATTGGCACCAGATTGTAAAACGACATTGTCAAGTCCTCCATAATCGCTACCACCATTTTGTCTTACTAAAATAGTAAATCTAAAATTTGTTGTACCGTCAGGTACTACTTTAGAAACCAAAGTCCAAGCGTCAGTATTTTTATTAAGAGCCACTTCTCCTTGACTTACATCGTCAAAAAAGTATTCTACTCTAAATGTATCTGTAGAATCAAAGCCATCTGTGTAATAATAAAAAGTTAGTAAAAGACCTGTTTTACCAGATACATCAATATTAGGAAAAGCTAGAGTATGGTCAAAAGCACCACCGCCATTTGGGTTTTCTAAATCTTGCATTCCCCAAAATGTAGCTGAAGATTGAGGCGCTGTAATTGTTCCTATACTAGCAACAGTTGCCCAAACATCTCCACCTACTGCATATGTTGCCGGTGTTAAAGTAGGTGCCCAAGTATCGCTAGGTGCACTTTCAAAATCTTGTGCTGCTAAAGTTGTTTGTGCATGTGCCGTAGTTACAGCTATCATTACAAACAATAATAAGTAAATTTTTTTCATAATTGTTTATTTTGGTTGTTTTTATAAATAAGCATG
>CAZGZH010000016.1:0-10941 GCA_964529645.1 uncultured Flavobacteriaceae bacterium | reverse complement strand
GGGGTATTTTTGGTTGGATAAACAAATTTCTTTTTATCCCATTTTTCAACTTCTTAAAAGGGTATATAGCGAGCTACGGTATCATTATTATTTTGATGACATTATTTGTACGTATAATTATGTCGCCGCTGGTTTATAAGTCTTATTTATCGAGTGCTAAAATGAAAGTTTTACGCCCAGAATTGCAAGAGCTAAATGAAAAATACAAGGGTAAAGAAAACGCTATGAAGCGTCAGCAAGAAACCATGGCTTTGCAAAGCAAAGCAGGTGTGAATCCTATGGCGGGTTGTATTCCAGCATTGTTACAAATGCCTGTGTTCTTTGCGCTTTTCCGCTTTTTTCCATCGGCTTTAGATTTGCGTCATCAAAGTTTTTTATGGGCCAAAGATTTATCGTCTTACGACGAAGTTTTAAAACTGCCATTTCATATACCATTATACGGTAATCACGTTAGTTTATTCCCCATTTTAGCCTCTGTAGCCATTTTCTTTTATATGCAAATGACGCAAAGTCAGCAAATGAATATGCAGGGTCCTACTCAAGAGGGAATGCCAGATATGACAAAAATGATGAAATACATGATGTATTTTTCACCTTTAATGATGTTAGTATTCTTTAACAATTACGGCAGTGGTTTGAGTTTGTATTACTTTATTTCTAACTTACTCACTATTTCTATTATGTATGTTATTAAAAATTACATAATAGACGAAGATAAAATTCACGCTCAAATTCAAGAGAACAAAAAGAAACCTAAAAAGCAAAGTAAATTTAGAGCCAAAATAAGTGAAGCTATGAAACAAGCTCAAGAGCAACAAGATCGTAAAAAAAGACGCTAAAAAGCTTTTATACAATACATTAAAAATAGTCATTAATTAATTTTAGTGGCTATTTTTTTTACATTTTAACAGGCTAAAAAACGTGAATATTGTGCTGAATTTTAAGAAAATAAATATTGCTAAAGTCAATTATTTTGTTAGATTTGCTTAGTCTATTTAAAATTAATTAAAAGAGAGATACCCATGGCTGAAAAAGAATATATTGAACAAGAGGAGATTTTTTCACAAGTCTTACGCGCTGGCAGACGTACCTATTTTTTTGATGTACGCGCCACAAAAGCAGAAGATTTTTATTTAACTATTACAGAGAGTAAAAAATTCACACACGACGATGGTTCTTTTCATTACAAAAAACACAAAATATATTTGTATAAAGAAGATTTTCAAGAATTTAAAGAAATGTTAAGTAAAGCTACAGGCTTTATTATTGAACAAAAAGGCGAGGAAGTTATTTCTGAACGTCATCAAAAAGATTTTAAAAAACCATCTGATGATGTAACACCTGTTGAAGCTGTAGCCGAAACCCCAGCAGAAGAGACACCTTCTACCGATAGTTTTACAGATGTAAAATTTGAAGATATTTAAAAAACTAAATTATCATTAAAATAAACCGCTTCTATTTTTTAGTAGCGGTTTTTTTTAGCCTCATATTATTTTAAGTTTTAACGCTATTTATTATGTAATTTTGCAGATATGATTAAAGACATCCAGTTTAAAATTACAATATACGAAACGCAACAAAAAAATATTTTACTGCGCAAAGCCTCTAGGAAATTAGCAGTCTCAGAAAAAGAAATTTCGGGTATCAAAGTTTTAAAAAAATCTATTGATGCCAGAAAAAAAGATGTCTTTTTTAATTATAAAATAGCGGTTTATATTAATGAGCCTGTAAAAAATTCGCCTAAATATAATTTAGATTACAAGGACGTTTCTAAAGCTGCAGAAATACACATTATTGGCTTTGGTCCTGCGGGCATGTTTGCTGCTTTACGCTGTTTAGAATTGGGCTTTAAACCCGTTGTTTACGAACGTGGTAAAAACGTGCAAGAGCGTCGTAAAGATTTACGGGCTATCAATCAGTTTCAAACAGTTGACGAAGATTCTAATTATTGCTTTGGCGAAGGCGGAGCGGGCACCTACTCTGACGGAAAATTGTACACCCGCAGTTTAAAAAGAGGTGACGTACGTCGTATATTCGAAATTCTAGTGGCTCATGGCGCAAGTGAAGAAATACTCATTGATGCCCATCCACATATTGGTACTAATAAATTACCACGTATTGTAGCAGGAATCAGAGAAACTATTTTAAAATATGGCGGTGTAATTCACTTTAAAAGTCGGGTAATTGATTTCGGCATTACTAATGGTAAAATTAACAGTATTACTTTACAAAATGGTACAGAAGTAGCTGCCAATGCTCTTATTTTAGCAACAGGACATTCGGCCAGAGATATCTATTATTTATTAAAAAATAAGGATGTAAGTCTCAAAGCTAAATCGTTTGCTATGGGGGTTCGTGTTGAACATCCGCAACAAATTATAGATGCCATTCAATATCACTGTAAAGGAGAACGCAATCCTATTTTACCAGCAGCAGCTTACAATTTAGTACATCAAATAAAAGGCCGTGGCGTGTATTCTTTTTGTATGTGTCCGGGTGGTTTTATTGTACCCGCTGCTACGGCACCTAGCGAAGTTGTGGTCAATGGTATGTCGCCTTCTAATCGCAATAATAAATTTGCCAATTCGGGTATTGTAGTTGCAATTGATGCCGAAAAAGATTTGTATAAATACGATAAACACGGCGCTTTAAAAGGTCTGGAATTTCAAAAAGATTTAGAAAAACTAGCTTTTAATGCAGGTGGTAGAAGTCAGGTAGCACCTGCACAACGCCTAACAGATTTTGTTGAAGGACGCTTGTCTACAGACCTTAATGACACATCATATCAGCCCGGATTAAAATCGGCCCCTTTACACTCACTCCTACCCAAAATGATCGGCGGTAGATTGAGAAAAGCATTTCCTGAATTTGGTAAAAAAATGAAAGGCTTTTATACCGCGGAAGCCAATATTGTAGGTGTTGAATCGAGAACCTCATCGCCTGTAACCATTCCGCGAACAGAAAAATTAATGCATCCCGAGATTGAAGGCTTATTTCCTTGTGGCGAAGGGGGTGGTTTTGCGGGTGGCATAGTATCTGCCGCTATGGATGGCGAACGTTGTGTAGAAGCGGCTTTAAATTATATAAATTTATAAACTCTAAAAAGAATCTTATGGCCTTAACTAATAATGATATTTTAAAAAAATTACGTGTCGCACTAAAATTACGCGATGATGAGATAGTGAAAATTTGTGCTTTAGTAGATTTCAAAGTTTCAAAATCAGAATTAGGTGCTTTTTTTAGAAAAGAAGACCATCCAAAATATATGGCATGTGGCGATCAGATATTGCGTAATTTTTTAAACGGACTCGTCATTCATTTAAGAGGCCCGATGCCAAAGAAAAAGTAAAATAACTTTTTACATAAAAGTAACCGTCCCCAATTCAACACTGTAAAAAGCACCCACAATTTCTATAGCGCCTTCTTTTTCTAGCTGATTTAAAATGGTACTTTCTTGACGGATTCTTTCTATTGAATGCGATACATTTAAGCGGCTAACAGTATCAATCTGCTCGTCATTAATTTCTTGACTAACATTTACAGCTGTCATTGATGGTTTTATTTTAGCCAATAAAGGCGTCATATTACCCAATTCTACATGATTACAAGCGGCCGTAATGGCACCACAATTTGAGTGTCCCATAACAACCAAAATTTTTGAACCCCCTATTTTACAGGCATATTCCATAGAACCCAAAATATCTTTATTGATGACATTGCCTGCAATACGCACGCTAAAAATATCGCCAATACCTTGATCAAAAACCAATTCGGCTGGCACACGAGAATCTATACAACTCAATATAACAGCAAAAGGAAATTGACCTTCGCTGGTTTCGTAAACTTGTGCTTTGAGGTCGCGATGCGCTTTTAGGTTGTTTACAAAACGCTTGTTGCCTACTACTAAAATATTATGTGCTTCTTTAGGCGATAAGCTTTTTTGCAAAGCTTTTGTTTGGGTTCTCATAAAATTTCAACTCTTAGATTACAAATATAAAAAGTATTAAATACAAATAGTCATTTTTAATTTTCCTTTACAAAAAAGCATATGAAAAACAATACGTAATAGCGCTCATTAAGTTGGTTATTTGGCAATGTCAACTATATTCTATAATTTAAGCCTCTGAAAGTCATTAAGTTTTATAGGCACCCCCTATTTATTTACGATTTTCTACTACTAACTAAAAACTAATATTGTGAAAAAAATCAGCTTCAGCCTTATGGCTCTTGTGCTGTTTGTGGTATACGCAACAAATGCACAAATCTCAACAAAACAAATTGATGCTCTTGTAACCAATGCCCCTCAAAAATTCAATGTAGCAACAGCTCAACGCAATTTCTCTGATTCTAAAATCACAAAAGTGGTGTTATTGGGTACTGGCAATCCAAACCCAAGCCCTGCTCGCTCGGGACCATCAGTTGCCATTATTGTAAATGACGAACCTTATATAATAGATTTCGGTCCTGGTTTGATACGCAGAGCCGCTGCGATGTCTAAAAGATTTGGCGGAAATATAAAAGGTCTTGCTGTTAAAAATATTAAGCACGCCTTTTTAACCCATTTACATTCAGATCATACCGTGGGTTATCCCGATTTAATTTTTACGCCTTGGGTAATGGGTAGAAACACACCGCTAGAGGTTTATGGTCCTGAAGGGATTAATAATATGACCAAATATATTCTAAAAGCTTATAAAGAGGATATTAGGTATCGTTTATATGGGTTGGAACCCGCCAACAATCAAGGATGGCGCGTTAACAGTCACGAAATAATAAAAGAAGGTCTTGTTTATAAAGATGCCAATGTTAAAGTAGAGGCTTTTAGGGTACCTCACGGAAGCTGGCCAAATGCTTGGGGTTATCGGTTTACTACACCTGATAAAGTTATTGTTATTTCAGGTGATACGGCATCATCAGAAAAAGTTAAAACGTACGCTAAAAATGCCGATATATTGATACACGAAGTTTATTCAAAAAAATTATTTAATAAAAAACCTGCAATTTGGCAAGCCTATCACGCAAAAAACCATACGTCAACTTATGAGTTAGCAAAAATTGCTAATGAAGCACAACCAAAATTACTCGTCTTATACCATATTCTTTGGAATCCAACTGATAAAAATTTACTAGATGAAATAAAGAAATACTATAAAGGAAAAGTAATTGTTGGCAAAGATTTAGATACTTTTTAGAAAAAATTATAAACTATGGCAAAATTATTCAACAATATCCGTAAAAAATTGGTTGCAGACAAGCCATCTACAACCCGCACCACAAACTACCTTAAATACGCCATTGGTGAAATTTTATTAGTTGTTGTTGGGATTTTGATTGCTTTACAGCTAAACAATTTAAACGACATTAGAAAAACTAAAAATGTAGAATTAAGTCTTTTAAATGATGTAAAAGTAAGTCTTTTAGAGTCGCAAAAAGATTTAGAAAAATTGCTAAAGAATAATTCTCAGGATGTAAAGAATCTTACATATCTTAATAATTATGTAATTAAAAATTTACCCTACAACCATAAATTGGATACCATCTTTGCTTCTTTACCCACTTGGTCTTCTCCCTACTTAACCTATACCGCCTACGAAACATTAAAAAGTAAGGGATTAGACTTAATTAAAAACGACTCTTTAAAAAAACAAATTATAAATATTTATGAAAGTGATTTTGCTGGTTTAACAGGCGATTGGGATAGGTGGGAATGGAATATTAATCAAGATATAGTGATGCCTTTTTTTGCTGATAATATTAGACGTGACATCAATAATTTATTTTCCGCTACTCCAAATAATTTTGAAGCACTTAAAAAAAATAAAAAGTTTTTAAATATTCTTTCGGTCCTTTTATTTACAAGAGTTTCAGGCATTAATAGAACTAAGAAGTCAATTGCTAATGTTAAATATTTAATTTTAGCTATAGACAATGAGCTAGAAAAAAGAAACTTTAAGCTAGAAAACTATGACTAACCTTTTTAACAACATCCTTAAAAAACTGGTTATACAATTGCAAAATAAAATATTAATTAAATTAAACCTTATGAAAACAATACACAAATTATTGCTAGCTACTCTAAGTATTCTTATAGTACCGCTCTTTTCATTTAGTCAAACTACTAAATTGATGCAACAACCAGCCTTAAGCAATACCCATATCGCTTTTATTTATGCAGAAGATTTATGGGTTGCCAACAAAGATGGTTCTAACCCAAAAAGACTTACAGTTGATAAAGGCATTGAGTCTAGTCCCGTATTTTCTCCAGACGGGCAAACTATTGCCTTTAATGCTCAATACGATGGCAATATAGATGTTTTTACAGTTTCTGTAAATGGTGGTATTCCGAAACGTTTAACCTGGCATCCTTATGTAGATCTCGTTAGGGATTTTTCTCCTGATGGAAAAACAATTCTTTTTGCTTCACGCCGCAACTCATTTACTAATAGATATTTTCAACTATTTACTGTATCTGTTCAAGGAGGTACTATTAAGCAACTTGATATTCCAAATGCATTTTGGGCTTCAGTTTCTGATAATAATTCACGTATAGCTTACACCACAATTTATGACGCCTTTAATCAATGGAAACATTATCGAGGTGGTACCGCAACACGCATTTGGCTGTACAACAACAAAACACATAAGGTAACAGAAATTCAAAAACCTGCTGGTGGCAGTAATGATTCTCAGCCACAATGGATGGGTAAATATGTCTACTTTAAAAGTGATAGAGAGGGTGAATTCAATTTATATAGCTATAATACCAGTACAAAAGCCATTAAAAGACTGACAAATTACAAGAATTTTCCTGTTCTAAATCTCAAAGCTCATAGTGGATCTGTAATTTACGAACAAGCCGGTACACTCCATATTTACAATACTCAAACGAATTTAGACAAACAATTAAACATCAGTATAGCTACTGATTTATTAGAATTACGTCAGCGCTATGTCTCTGGTAAAAATTACGTACGCTCGGGTGGTATTTCTCCTTCTGGGGCAAGAGCCGTTGTAGATTTTAGAGGTGATATCGTTACAGTTCCTGCAAAAAAAGGCGACCCTAAAAATTTGACAGCTACAACCGGGATTCATGAAAAATATCCAGAATGGTCACCAGACGGTAAAGCCATAGCTTATTTTTCTGATGCATCAGGTGAATACGCTTTGCATATAAAAAGTAATGTAACTGGAAATGTGCGTACTGTACCTTTAAAAGGCACCGGTTTTTATGCCAATATACATTGGTCTCCTGATGGTAAAAAAGTTAGTTATGTAGATAATGGACGCAATCTTTATGTAAGCGATATAATCACAAAAAAGACTATAAAAATAAAGGCCGATATTTTATTTTTCCCAGGTGTTTTTAGAGAACTTTTTGGTTCGTGGTCGCATGATTCAAATTGGATATCATACACTATAATTACTGATACTTATTTTGAACGTGCTTATGCCTATTCTCTTTCAGAAAACAAATCGTACCCACTATCTGATGGTTTGTCAAATGTTAGCGAACCTGTATTTGACCCTAGTGGAAAATATATTTATATGCTGGCATCAACAGATGCAGGCCCCCTTGTAAATTGGTTTGACCAATCTAATATAGATAAAGAACTTACACAATCCATTTATTTAGTAACGCTTCAAAAGGGTATTAAGTCGCCTTTGGCAAAAGAAAATGATGAGGAAAAGCCTGAGGAAGATAAAAAAGAAGAAGACAAAAAAGAAGATTTAAAAATAGACTGGGATGGCTTTCAAAACCGACTCATTAATTTACCCATTAAGCCTGGTGTTTATAGTAACTTACAAGTAGCTAAAGAAGGACAATTGTATTTTATTTCATCTTCTTTCCATTCTCGTGAATCTAATCTGAATAAATTCGATTTAGAAAAACGAGAAAGTAAAAAACTTTTTCCAGCAAAACATTTTACCATAGCGGCTAAAGGTAAAAAAATGTTATACACAAATAAAGGGTCATTTTTTATTTCAAAACTGGGTCAAAAATCAAAAGAAGGTCCCTTAAATTTTAAAAGCGTAAGCGTTAAGATAAATCCAAAAGAAGAGTGGCAAAATATTTTTAATGAAGCATGGCGTGTTAACAGAGATTACTTTTACGATCCTGGTATGCACGGTGTCGATTGGAAAGCCATGAAAGCTAAATACCAACCCTATTTGAAAGATGTTTCTTGTAGAAATGATTTATATAGAGTAATGCAATGGATGTTTAGCGAACTCTCTGTAGGGCATCACCGTTTTTCAAGTCGTGGCGATAAGCTTAATAAGCCAAAATTTATTAGTGGTGGTTTGTTAGGAGCCAACTATGTGGTTAAAAACAACCGTTACCAAATAGTTAAAATATTTGGAGGTCTAAATTGGACACCTGATTTACGAGCGCCTCTAACAGAACCCGGAGTAGCCATTAATAAAGGCGATTATATAATATCAGTAAATGGTAAAAATATAAGAGGAAACGATAACCTCTATAGCTTTTTTGAAAATACAGCTAATAAAATTGTGACACTTAAAGTGAGTAAATATGCCAATGGATCTGAATCTAGAACATACAAAGTAACCCCTTTAAAAACCGAATGGGCTATTAGAAACAGAGATTGGGTAGAGGGTAATATGAAAAAAGTAGATAAAGCTACTAACGGAAAAGTGGCCTATGTTTATGTGCCCAATACAAGTGTGGCGGGTTTTAATTATTTTAAACGCTATTTCTATCCTCAAGCCAATAAAAAAGCTATAATTATTGACGAACGTTTTAATGGTGGTGGCTCTTTGGCCGATTACTACATAGATATATTAAAACGTCCCCTACAAGCACACTGGAATTTTAGATATGGCAAAGACACTAAATCACCTAGTGCTTCCATACAAGGACCTAAAGTGATGATTACTGATGAAACAGCAGGTTCTGGAGGCGATTATTTACCTTGGATGTTTAGAAAATTTAAGATAGGAACCCTAGTGGGTAAACGCACTTGGGGTGGACTTGTTGGTGTTTTAGGCTATCCAGAATTTATTGACGGAGGCTCTGTTACAGCTCCTAATGTCGCTTTTTACTCAGAAAAAGGGTATAGAGTTGAAAATGAAGGTGTGCGTCCAGATATAGAAGTAGAACAATGGCCAGAATTAGTTATAAAAGGACACGATCCGCAACTAGAAAAAGCTATTAAAATTGCAATGAAACAACTCAAGAAAAAACCACAAAAAAAGATAAAACGACCTCCTTATCCCGATAAAACTAATAACTAAAATTATTATTACTCCTATCCCGAAAGTTAAGATACTGGTAGGGATAGGTAAAATAATAGTTCTACAGTAACTTTAAACAAGTTAACATATGGCAAAACTATTCAACAAAATTAGGAAAAAGTTGGTTTCAGAAAAACCCTCAGCAAACCGCACAGCAAACTACCTTAAATACGCTATTGGTGAAATTATATTAGTGGTAATTGGGATTTTGATTGCACTTTCAATTAACAATTGGAATGAAGATAGAAAGTTAAAAAACGAATTAGGGCTGTTCAAGGTATCTCTTATCTCAGAATTAAATAAAGATATTATATCCATTACAAAAGAGTTGAATCTACTAAATGATGATATCAAAAAGCTCGATAAGTATTTTATACGTATGTCAAGCCAATCAGTTAATAAAGATACGCTGGTGAAAATTTTTAATATAGAATTCAACCCCACTATTTATGGCGCCATTAAATTCAATAATAATACAGTTAACACACTTAAAGCTTCTGGTAATTTTTCAAAATTAGAGAAATGGTTACAAAACGATATTGTTAAAATTTTGGAAAAGAAGGGAAATTACTTTACGCTACATTCAGATATTGCCAATTATGTAGACTTGTTAACATTAAATGGAAACAATTATCCAAGAAGTCTAGAACCATTAGAGCGGCATTCAAAATTAAATAAAGCTATTTGGCAAAAAGTAAATTTTGAAGACCTTGGGGCATTTATGAATAATTTGTTTGGAGCAACGTATATTGTTGAAATTGACGCTATTACACACTTAAAAAAAATAAATGCTGATACCAAACAATTGTTACAAAAACTAATTTCTGAATTAAGTAATGATTAAATTCTTTCGACATATAAAAAAGAACTGTTTTTGTCATTCCATAAAAATAGATACTAACTAAAATTAACTAACTATGAACTTAAAAAAATCTTTATTCGTTACGATTGTGCTCAGCATAATTACAATTGGAGCTTGGGAGCTCTATTGGCGCTCTCAAGGTTATTATCCCAATTTAAATGATGATAAAACGTTATGGGCAAAAGAAAGAGCTAAAGTTGAAAATGCGACAAAAAAAGACATCATTTTAATTGGTTCTTCAAGAACATATTTCGATTTACAGAAAAAAGAATGGGAAAAAGAAACGGGTGTCAAACCCATACAACTAGCTTCAACTGGATCATCTCCGCTACCTGCTTTAAACGATATTATAGAAAATACACATTTTAATGGGACAATCATTATTGGCGTAACACCAGGCTTGTTTTTTTCTACAACCAACCAAGATGCTTCACCTTGGCAAAGAATACAGTCTAAAATAGATTTTTACAGGAAAATTACTTACGCACAAAAATCAAATTATGTCTTGTCTATACTTCTTCAAAAAAATTTAGTGCTGATGTCTGGAGATGAAGAAGAATGGGAAGATGATATTGATTTAAAATCTTTACTAAGAAGAATTCATATAGGGAATAGAAACAATGAAGAAGCCCCTCCTCCTTTTTACAATTTTGGAGATGTCGCTTCAGATAGAAATATAGCCATGACCCAAAGAACAGTTTTAGATACTGCTTATGCCAATTCAATTAAAAGGGTCTGGAACTTTTTTGCACGTACTTCTCCACCACCTGATAAAATAGCTACAACCAAATATTTTTTAAAAAAAGCCAAAAAATTTATATCGA
>CAZGZH010000015.1:0-11152 GCA_964529645.1 uncultured Flavobacteriaceae bacterium | reverse complement strand
TCTAAAATGGATGCGCATTTAGAGACCTTTACACAAAAATTGGCTTCGCAAAGTGGTGCCGCCCTCAGCACTCTAAAAAAAGTCCTTTGGGAAAACACAGAGCATTGGGATACTTTGCTATATAAGCGCGCTGCTATGAGTGGTAAACTGGTTTTACGCGACAGCACCAAACAAATTCTTAAAAATATCCGTCCAAAATAATGGTAAAACTGGTCTTATTTTTAAACTTTTTACAACAGGTTGACGTAGAGCAAAAGTTAAAGGACGCCCCAGATAAGCAATATGCCATAGGTGTTTTTATTGGCGAAATGTTACCTTTTGTTATCTTGATTGGCTTGGCGTATTTCTTTTTTTATTGGGCTAAAAAGAGGCGACAAAAAGACCTTTAGATTTATATTACTTTTAACGTATCTTTATATGCTAAAACCTACATAATTATGTATCAAATTGTAGAAAACCAACGCACGTTTTTTAACACACACGCTACAAAAGATTTTAGCTTTAGACTCAAACATTTAATTACCTTAGAAAAGGTACTTAAAGAGAATGAAAAAGAGATTTATGACGCCATTTATAAAGATTTTAAAAAATCGTCTTTCGAAACTTTTACAAGCGAATTAGCCTTGGTTTATCACGATATTAAAGATGCACGCAAAAATCTTAAATCTTGGGGAAGGGTAAAAAGGGTTTCAACCAACTTTCTGAATTTTCCTGCAAAAAGCTATATTATTCCTGAGCCTTTAGGGGTTTGTTTGGTTATTGGCGCATGGAACTACCCTTATCAATTAACTTTAGCGCCCGTAGTAGCTGCAATGGCTGCCGGAAACACGGTTATTATAAAACCCAGCGAACTCTCCAGCGGAACCAGTGCTATGATGGCTAAATTAATTGGCGAAAATTTTGATGCCAATTACCTAAAAGTTGTAGAAGGTGGTGTTGCTGAAACAACCGAATTACTCAATCAAAAATTTGATAAAATATTCTTTACAGGAAGTACGCAAGTGGGCAGAATTGTATATCAAGCGGCGGCTAAAAATTTAACACCCGTCACTTTAGAATTGGGTGGGAAAAGTCCTGTTTTTATCACAAAAGATTGCGACTTAAAAATGGCTGTTAAGCGTCTTGTTTGGGCAAAATTTCTCAATGCTGGACAAACTTGTATTGCCCCAGATTACATTATGATTCATCATTCAAGAGAACAAGAATTTTTAGAATTGGCCAAAGCCGAAATAGAAAAAGAACAGTTTTCTTTTAAAAACGACAACTATGTTCAAATTATAAATGAACGTAATGTAGCACGTTTAAAACAAATTCTCGATCCAAAAAAAGTATTTTATGGCGGTAAAATTGATGTTGAAAATCGGTATATTGAACCAACTCTTTTACACAACATTTCTTTTGAGAATGCTGTGATGCAAGAAGAAATTTTTGGCCCTATTTTACCTGTAATGGCCTATAACTCTCTTGATGATGCCATTAAAAAAGTAAACACGCTACCCAAACCTTTATCTTGTTACGTTTTTACAAAAAGAAATAAAGACAAACAGAAAATTTTAAGTCAAATTTCTTTTGGAGGAGGCGCCATAAATGAAGCTGTTATGCATATTACAAACACAAAATTACCTTTTGGGGGTGTGGGATCAAGTGGCATAGGAAACTATCACGGCAAAGCTGGGTTTAACTGTTTTACCCATTATAAAAGTATATTAGACAAACCTACTTGGATAGAGTTACCATTAAAATATTATCCACATACCTCTTTTAAACTAAAATGGATAAAACGGTTTATGAAATTTTAATAAATCTTTTTTTGCTACATTTGAAATCCTTCTTATGTAAGAATTTATACTTTTTTTACACTAAAAAGGTTTCATCTTAAACTAAAAAAATATGCTCACAAATCAGATTCACCCTACCCCCGAACAAGTCGCCCAATTACAAACCTATCCCAAAAATACCCCTGTAGTGATGGTTAATATTTTAAAATTTAAAGCCCAAACCGAAAGCGGTGAAACAGGTAAAGAGGCCTATGCCCGTTATTTTAAAAATGCGAGCCCTTTTGTAGCTAAATCTGGCGCAAAATTAGTGTGGAAAGGGCGTGTTCACAACAGTCTTATCGGTAATGCTGCTAACCAACCCCATGTCATCTTTTTGGTTGAATATCCTTCAGTCGACCATTTTTTCGCTATGGCTGGCAATCCAGAATATCAAAAAATAGCGACCGACAGATCTTTGGCTTTAGAATACGGCGGTCTTATCGCTTGTCAACCAGAAATATAATGGAAAATACACAAACACATTTCCGCACTTGCAATCTTTGCGAAGCCATGTGCGGCTTAGAAATTACTTATAAAGACACAGAAATAATCGCCATTAAAGGCGATAAAAAAGACCCTTTAAGTCGCGGCCATATTTGTCCCAAAGCCACGGCTTTAGAAGATTTATATTACGATAAAGACCGTTTAAAAACTCCTATAAAACGTACCGAAAAGGGTTGGATAGACATTTCTTGGGAAGAAGCTTTTGACGAAGTAACCACCCAAATAAAAGGCATCCAAAAAAAGTATGGTAAAAATGCTGTAGGCTCATACCACGGCAATCCAAATGTTCACAATATTGGGCTTACCTTATTTGGATCTCCATTTATGAAGAGCATTGGCTCAAATCAAAAATACACCGCCACATCGGTTGACCAACTGCCCCATCATTTTGCTTCGCTTATGATGTTTGGACATTATCTCATGTTTCCCATTCCCGATATAGACCGCACCGATTTTATGCTCATCATGGGCGGTAATCCTGCCGCTTCAAACGGCAGTATTATGACAGCCCCCGATTTTTCTAAACGTCTAAAAGAAATACAAAAACGTGGCGGAAAGGTGGTGGTAGTTGACCCTAGATTTACAGAAACTTCAAAAATAGCCACAGCACATCATTTTATAAAACCTGGTAAAGATGCCTTTTTTCTTTTGGCGATGCTTCAGGTTATTTTTGATGAAAATCTGGACAATGCAGGACACTTAAAAGAACACATAAACGGTTGGGATACCCTAAAAGAATTGGCAAAAAATTACCCGCCCGAAAAAATAGCTGCAACGATTGGCATTAATGCCGAAGGAATTAAAAATTTAGCCCGTCAATTTGCCACCGCCAAAACTGCGGTTTGTTACGGCCGTTTGGGACTTTCTACCCAAGAATTTGGTGGCTTATGTCAGTGGTTGGTCAATGTTTTAAACATTGTAACAGGTAATTTAGATACCGAGGGCGGCGCGCTCTTTACCAAACCCGCTATTGATGTGGTTGGGATGAGCCAAATGACGGGTAAAACAGGCCATTTTAACAGATATCAAAGTCGTGTACACGGTTTACCCGAATTTACAGGCGAATTTCCTGTGGCTACTTTAGCCGATGAAATCCTTACTCCCGGTAAAGACCAAATAAAAGCGATGATAACCATTGCTGGCAACCCAGTATTGTCTACACCCAACGGCAAACAGCTTGAAAAAGCTTTTGAGTCTTTAGAATTTATGGTAGCAATCGATATTTACCTCAACGAAACGACTAAATACGCCAATATCATACTCCCCACAACAACGGGATTAGAAACACCTGTTTACGATTTGGTTTTCCATCAATTCGCCATCAGAAATACAGCCAAATATGCCGAATCACTGTTTGAAAAAGACACCAATCAACGTCACGATTGGGAAATTTTAAAGGCTTTGACTGAACGCTTAAGTGGTGAGAAAAACCCAGCCAATTTAGAACAGACCTTAGATTATACGTTACAATTTAACACTTATAAAGCACCTAAACTGTCTGTAGCCGAACTTAAAAAATACCCCCACGGTATTGACTTTGGCTCTCTAAAACCCCAATTACCCAAGCGTTTATTTACAAAAGATAAAAAAATAGAGTTAGCGCATCCACTATTTATAAAAGACTTAGAACGCCTAGACAAAACAATGTCGGCTAAAAATACAGATACTTATCCTTTTTACCTTATCGGAAGGCGTCATCTGCGGTCTAACAACTCGTGGATGCACAACAGCCAACGTCTTACAAAAGGTAAAAACAGGTGTACGGTTCTTATGCATCCGCATGACGCTTCACGTTTAAATTTTAACAACAGCGAAAAAGTAAAAGTCACGTCAAATGTGGGATCCGTTATTCTACCTATCGAAATTACAGATGAAATGATGTCAAGCGTCGTGAGTATTCCCCACGGATGGGGTCATCACCGTAAAGGTATAAAATTAGAAATTGCTCAAAAACACGCTGGTGTGAGTATTAACGATTTAACAGACCCTAATAGATTAGACGATTTAACAGGCAATGCCGATTTTAGTGGCACACGCGTTAAAATTGAAAGGCTTAATTAATCAATACGTCTAAAAAAATTCACGTCAGTTTGAGTGATTTTGCGAAAGCAAAATTATACCTACCTACCGTAGGCAGGTCGAAAACAAGTGAATTTTAAACTATAAAGTTCTTCTCGATACATCACGTTTAAGCGTGACACTCGAAGTGACGTAAGTATTAATACATTTAATTAAAACCATTTTATTATGTTTAAAAACAAACTTAGCTTATCTTTAATTGTTTTATTTGTAGGCTTTTCAACTAACGCACAAGCGCAATTTAAAAACCCTAAAAAACTTCCTTTTACTTGGAAAACAGATATTAAAAAGCACACTGTAAAACTCTCAGAAATTATGATTGTTTTACCCAAAGGTTCCTTTCCTAAAATAGAGCAGCCTAAATATGTAGGCAGACAAGAAGCTCTGACAATGTTTTATGGTAAAGAGCCTGTTATTGCCGTGAGTGTAAATGGTCAAGCCAAAGCTTTTTCACTCAATATGCTCACCACACATGAAATGGTAAACGACGAACTGGGTGGCGTACCTTTTTTAGCAACTTATTGTCCACTTTGTAATGCAGGAATAGTTTATAACAGAAAAGTGACAATAAATGGCAAAACTGAAGTGTTAGATTTTGAAGTATCAGGAATGCTGCGCAACAGCGATATGGTAATGATGGATACAAAAACCGAAACATTATGGCAACAACTAACTGGTGAAGCTATTGTAGGAAGCTATGCCAGTGCAACACTTCCTACCATTCCCTCTATGATTGTGTCAGTTGACGCCTTTTTTACACGTTATCCTGCGGGACAAATCTTATCAAAAAAAACAGGTATCGCTCAGGCTGAAAAATATTATGGTTACAATCCGTATGTTAATTACGACAGTAAAGCCAAGCCAATATCACAGTTTATAAACCCTTTAAACGTCAGCTCTCGATTGCCAGCTATGGAGCGTGTTGTAGATATACAAAGCGAAGGTAAATACAAAATTTACCCCTTTAGTGCTATTGCTAAAAAAGGGGTTATTCACGATGATTTTAAAAGTGCTAAAATAGTGGCCTTTTTTAAATCGGGGACCATAAGTGTTATGGATAAAGCAGATATTACCAAATCTAAAGATATTGGCACTGTGACTGTTTTTAAACGCTTTTTAGACGGTACAGAATACCGTTTTAAAAAGGTAAATAACACTTTTATTGACGATAATACGCACTCTAAATGGGATGTTATGGGCTATTGTTACGAAGGCGAGTCAAAAGGCAAACAATTAGAAATTGAACCGCATGGCAATCATTTTGCTTTTGCGTGGTTTGCTTTTCATCCAAAAACCAAAATATTTAAAAATAAATAGTACATTGGTGGGTTTAATTTTTAATCCATTTATATGTCAGTTTATTTAGCAGAATTTTTAGGAACTTTTCTCCTTATTTTGTTTGGTGGCGGTGTGGTTGCTGGTGCCGTTTTAAAAGATTCTAAATCCCATAATGCAGGTTGGTTAACTATTTGTAGCGCTTGGGGGCTTGCCGTAGCCTTTGCCATTTATGCTGTGGGCAGTATTAGCGGCGCACATATAAATCCCGCTGTAACTTTAAGTTTTGCTTTTGCGGGCGAATTTCCTTGGGCTAAAGTACCAGGGTATATTTTAGCACAAATTGCAGGGGCTTTTACAGGTGCTGTTTTAGTGTGGATTTTCTATATGCCTTTATGGTCAAAATCTGATGACAAAGAAGGTAAACTTGCCGTTTTTTGTACAGGACCAGCTATCCGTTCGTTGCTCAATAATTTTATCAATGAAATGGTGGCTACCGCTATTTTAATTTTCGCCCTTATGTTTATCGGCACTAATAATTTTACCGAAGGATTAAATCCGCTTGTTGTGGGTGCACTCATTATGGCCATTGGTTATTCTTTGGGAGGTACAACAGGGTTTGCTATTAATCCCGCGCGCGATTTAGGGCCGCGCATCGCCCATTTTTTAATGCCTATAAAAGGCAAAGGCACATCAGATTGGGGCTATGCCCTTATCCCTATTTTAGGACCAATTTTAGGCGGATTTATTGGGGCCTCAGCTTATCAAATGCTGTATAAAAATATGTTTTCAACTATAAATTGGTTGGTTATTGGCGTGGGCATTATAATATTGCTTACAGCCGTTTATAAAAATATCACTTCAGAATCTTAAAATTATGTCACAAAAATACATCATTGCTTTAGACCAAGGGACAACGAGTTCACGTTCAGTTTTATTTAACAGTAAAGGTCAGATTGTAGCCATAGAACAACAAGAGTTCGAACAAATTTTTCCAAAATCGGGATGGGTAGAACACCGTCCCGAGGACATATTAAATTCGCAATTAGAAACTCTGGAGAGGCTTATTAAGAACAATAATATTTCTCCAAAAGACATTGCGGGTATTGGCATTACCAATCAGCGTGAAACAACGGTAGTTTGGGATAAAAATACGGGCAAACCCATTTACAATGCCATTGTGTGGCAAGACAAACGCACTGCGCCTATTTGTGCCGATTTAAAAGCGCAAAATTTGGAAAGCTACGTAAGAGAAAATACAGGTTTGGTCATTGATTCCTATTTTTCGGGTACCAAAATAAAATGGTTACTCGATAATGTTGCAGGGTCTAAAGAAAAAGCCGCAAACGGCGATTTACTTTTTGGCACTATTGACACTTGGCTTATTTGGCATTTAACACAAGGAAAAGTCCACGCTACAGATTATTCTAACGCCTCAAGGACCTTGATTTACAATATAAAATCTTTAGAGTGGGATGACAGCTTGTGTAAAGCACTTGATATTCCTAAAAATATGCTTCCAGAAGTCAAACCTTCCAGTGGGATTTTTGGGTATTATAACTTAGAGGGTGTTGACATCCCTATTGCAGGCGTGGCAGGCGACCAACAAGCGGCGCTTTTCGGACAATCTTGTTTTGAAAAAGGTCAGGCTAAAAATACTTACGGTACGGGTTGTTTTATGTTGATGAATACAGGTGAAAAGCTACAGTATTCTAAAAAAGGATTGCTCACAACTATCGCTTGGGGCTTAGAAGGCAAAGTTACTTATGCGCTAGAAGGCAGCGTGTTTATTGCTGGCGCCGCTATTCAATGGCTCCGTGATGGTTTAAAATTGATAAAAACAGCGCCAGAATCAGAAAAAATTGCCCAAGAAGTAGATGGCGAAACCCCTGTGTATGTTGTGCCTGCTTTTGTAGGGTTGGGCGCGCCTTATTGGGATATGTATGCCCGCGGTGCTATTTTTGGACTCAATCGCGATACAGGAAATGCGCATATTGTAAAAGCGACTTTAGAATCTTTAGCATATCAAACCAAAGATATTTTAAATGCCATGCAAGAAGATTCAGGCATTAAATTATCGGCTTTAAAAGTTGATGGTGGTGCTTGCGCGAATAATTTATTGATGCAATTTCAGGCTGATATATTGAATACTGTTGTTGAACGTCCAGAGGTTATAGAATCTACTGCTTTAGGAGCGGCTTATTTAGCGGGTATTGGCGTTGGGGTTTGGAAAAAAGAAAATATTTTAAAAAATAGAAAAATAGACCAATTATTTGACCCAAGTTTTGACAATATTAAAATAGACAGATTGTATAAGGGTTGGCAAAAAGCGGTTAAACGCACTATGAATTGGGAGGAGGAAGAAGAATGAACAATTTTTCAGCTTTAAATAGAACTAAAATTGTCAAACAACTTAAATCAACAGAGTTTGATTTGGTCATTATTGGCGGTGGTATTACTGGTGCAGGCATCGCGCTCGATGCCGCTACAAGAGGTATGAAAGTGGCGCTTGTAGAAAAAAACGATTTTGCCTCTGGTACAAGTAATAAATCTACAAAACTCATTCACGGTGGCTTGCGTTATTTAAAACAATTCGACTTTTGGTTGGTAAAAGAAGTGGGCTCAGAAAGGGCAATTGTACATAATTTAGCACCTCATTTGGTGGTGCCCGAAAAAATGCTTTTACCCATTATAGATGGTGGGACTTATGGCAAATGGTTGACTTCTGTAGGTTTAAAAATCTACGATATATTGGCAAAAGTAACAGGCGAAGACAAACGCAAAATGCTCGATAAACAAGAAGCGCTAGACATGGAACCTTTACTGCCTGAAAACATTTTAGAAGGCGCGGGGTATTACGCTGAATACCGAACAGATGACGCCCGATTGACTATTGAAGTTTTGAAAACAGCAGTTAAAAATAAGACTGTCGCCTTAAATTATGCTGAGGTCTCTGGTTTTTTATACAAGAATAAAACTGTGAATGGTATCACGGTTTTAGATAAAAATACCCAGGAAAGTTTTAACATAAAGAGTAAATTTGTAGTCAATGCGGCCGGCCCTTGGGTTGATGAAGTCAGGCTGATTGACAAACCCAAAACACGTAAGCGTTTACATTTAGCCAAAGGGGTTCATTTGGTTTTTGATTATAAAAAATTACCCATTAAACAAGCCATTTATTTTGATGTTCCAGATGGGCGTATGATGTTTGCCATTCCGCGTGGCAAAACAACTTATGTAGGCACAACCGACACCAATTATCAATCAGATAAAGACAATATCGGGGTTAGCTTAACCGATGCTATGTATTTGATAAGTGCTGTAAATAAAATGTTTCCTGATATTGATTTAAATTTAGACGATATTAAATCGACTTGGGCAGGTATACGTCCTTTAATTCACGAAGAAGGGAAATCGCCAGATGAATTGTCTAGAAAAGATGAAATATTTGTGTCAAAAACAAATCTAATTTCTATTGCGGGTGGCAAATTGACAGGCTATCGCAAAATGGCTGAACGTGTAACCGATTTGGTTTGTAAAAAGTATTATCGCAAATTCGATTTTGAATTTAAAAAATCAACCACTCATAAAACACCTCTTTGTGGTGGTGATTTTAAAAATTACAAAGCCGTTAAAGCTTATCAAAAAAACCTTTCAAAAAAGCTCAATCATTATGGTTTAACCGCTATTGACGCTGCCTATCTCATTCACAATTACGGCACACAAAGCAAAATTATAGTAGCTAAATTTGCAGAAGGAAAAACCGATAGGCCTATTGTAGATTTGGCTATGGCCGAATTAAAATATTGTTTTGAAAATGAAATGATTCTTAAACCAATGGATTTTTTAAGTCGCCGTACAGGACGTCTTTATTTTGATATAAAAAGTATAGATCCTATTAAAAAACCTGTCTTAGAATTTTTTGCAAAAAAGTTGAATTGGGAAGCTTCTCAGGCAAAAAAAGAATTAACAATAATCAATCATGCTTTAAAGCAAGCTACTTTTTTAAATCCTGATTAATCTAACTTAGTTGTTAGTTTTTGAAAAGTTTTTTTAGCCGATTTTCCTTTGTATAAAATACCGTAAACCGCGTCAATTATAGGTGTTTTGGCCTTGTTTTTTTGATTGATTTGATAAGCACTTTTTGTGGCGTAATAGCCTTCGGCCACCATACTCATTTCCATCATAGCCGATTTAACCGTATAGCCTTTTCCTATCATCGTGCCAAACATGCGATTACGACTAAAAGTTGAATAGCCCGTTACCAATAAATCGCCCAAATAAGCCGAGTTATTGATATTGCGTTTCATATGATGTACTTTTTTTATAAAGCGCTTCATCTCTCTAATGGAATTACTCATCAATACAGACTGAAAATTATCGCCATAGCGTAAACCGTGGGCAATACCAGCTGCTATGGCATAAATATTTTTAAGCATAGCCGCATATTCTGTACCAATAATATCGTCAGAAATTTTAACCCTTATGTATTTACAGGCTAAATTTTGACCTATAAAATCGGCTTTAGAGGCATCTCTACTCGCTATGGTTAAATACGATAATCGCTCAAGTGCCACCTCTTCGGCATGGCAGGGGCCTGTTATAACGCCAATGTTTTCGAAAGGAATATTATAGGTTTTATTAAAATGTTCGCCAACAATTAATCCTGTGCTAGGTACTATACCTTTTATAGCCGAAAAAATAATTTTATCGTTTAAAAGAAGTGTTAGGTTTTTTAAAGCGGCATCTAAGAAAGCTGAGGGTACAACAAAAATAAGATAATCGGCATAAGTAACTATTTTATTAATATCGTTAGACAGAAATAATTTAGAAGTATCAAAATCGACAGAACTTAAATAATTTGGATTGTTGTTATGTTTTTTAATATGCATCAAAGTATCTTTATTGCGCATATACCATCCTACTTTTTCGTTGTTTTCGCACAGCATTTTTACAATGGCTGTAGCCCAACTACCGCCACCAAAAACAGCAATTTTAGGTTTATTTGTCATTTATTTTTTAATTTGAAAGGCACAAAATTAGTTAAAATATAACAGATGTACAGTATTTATTAGCAATGACTCTTTTAAAAATCGTAAAACTTATCTGTATATTTTTAATATATTTACACTCTAAGTAATCATTGACCATTTAATATAATTATGCAAGTAGTAAACGAAAAAGGCTATCCTGTTAGCCAACCCGAAAATAAAAAAGTAGTAGCTGGAATTTTAGCTATTTTAATAGGTTCTTTAGGAGTTCATAAATTTGTTTTAGGATATACCAAAGAAGGCATATTACAGATAATTCTCACTTTTGGAACTTGTGGCTTTGGTAGTATAATAGGCCTTATTGAGGGTATTATTTATCTTACTAAATCTGATGATGAGTTTTACGAAACCTACCAAATCAATAAACGCGGCTGGTTTTAAGAATAACCATTTAATTTTTTCTCTAAATCTGCCTGAAATTCTTCC
>CAZGZH010000014.1:0-11323 GCA_964529645.1 uncultured Flavobacteriaceae bacterium | reverse complement strand
TAAGACAACATCATCTTAGCTTTTTTAACAGCTGCTACCAAAGCATCAATTTCTTCAATAGTGTTGTAAAAAGCAAAGGACGCACGCACTGTGCCAGGAATACCATAAAAATCCATGATAGGTTGTGTACAATGATGACCTGTTCTAACGGCAATACCCAATTTATCTACAATACTACCAATATCAAAAGGATGTATACCTTCTATATTAAACGAAATAACATTGGATTTTTGAGCAGAAGTGCCATAGATTTTTAAGCCTTCAATTTCAAGTAATTTTTGAGTGCCATAAGCCAACAAGTCATTTTCTTGCTGTGCCATATTCTTTATGCCAATAGTATTGATGTAATCTATACAGGTTCCAAAAGCAATGCCGTCGGCAATATTGGGCGTACCGGCTTCAAATTTATGAGGCAAATCGGCATAAGTGGTTTTTTCGAACGTCACAGTTTTAATCATTTCGCCACCGCCGTGATAAGGCGGTAATTTGTTAAGCCATTTTTCTTTACCATACAAAAAACCAATACCTGTAGGCCCGTACATTTTATGGGCAGAAACACAGTAAAAATCGCAATCTAATGCTTGGACATCTACTTTTAAATGCGGGGCCGCTTGTGCGCCATCAATCAAAACAGCAGCGCCTACTTTGTGGGCTTTATCAATGATTTCTTTAATAGGATTTATAGTACCCAGCGTATTAGAAATATGGTTGACGGCTACTACTTTGGTTTTATCGGATAATAAAGCGTCAAAATCTTCTAAAATTAATTCCCCTTTTTCATTTATGGGAATCACTTTTAAAACAGCCCCACTTTTTTCGCAAGCCAATTGCCAAGGCACAATATTAGAATGATGTTCTAAATGAGAAATAATGACTTCATCCCCTTTATTAAGTAATTGCGAAAAGCCACTCGCCACTAAATTGATGCTCTCGGTTGTACCGCGTGTAAAAATAACTTCGTAATTGTGTCTGATATTAAAATGGGCTTGTATTTTTTGTCTTGATTCTTCGTAAGCTTCAGTAGCAACCTGACTTAATGTATGTACACCTCGGTGAATATTGGCATTAATGGTTTTGTAATAAGTAGAAACAGCATCAATCACCACTTGAGGTTTCTGACTGGTAGCGGCATTGTCAAAATAAACCAAGGGCTTTTTGTTGACCTTTTGGTTTAAAATAGGGAATTCGGCGCGAATTTTGGCGATATCTAACATGTTTGTTATTTAGAATAATTCTAAGTGCAAAAGTACAAAAGAGGTTTTTATTAAGGGTGGTAATTGGAAATAAGTTAAACGTCTCAGGTTTAATTTAATTAAATACAGATTAATATTTTTTTAACGAATTATTATAAAATTTCCTTTTAATTAAATTAAAAATTATAATTTAGATTTTTATTATTTCATTTAAAATATGTTGATTTATGCCGATTAGAGTTGTTGAACTTTTTGCTGGAGTTGGAGGTTTTAGAATTGGACTTGAAGGTTATCCAAGAGATGAAAATGCAAGTTATCAAGTTGTGTGGAGTAATCAATGGGAGCCAAGTACAAAAACCCAACATGCTAACATGATTTATAAAAAATGTTGGCCAAATGCGAATCATTCAGGTGAAAACATAGAGGATGTAATTGAAAATGATTTTGATTCTATACCTGATCACGATTTATTAGTTGGAGGTTTTCCTTGCCAAGATTATTCTGTAGCAACGACTTTAAAGAACTCTAAAGGTTTAATTGGTAAAAAAGGAGTTTTATGGTGGAGTATAGAGGCTATTTTAAGAAGAAAAATTATCAAACCACAATATCTAATTCTTGAAAATGTTGATAGGTTATTAAAATCTCCTTCAAAACAAAGAGGAAGGGATTTTGCCGTAATGCTCGCTTCATTAAATAATTTAGGATATGCTGTAGAATGGAGAGTGATTAATGCAGCCGAATACGGTATGCCTCAGCGAAGGAGAAGAGTGTTTTTTTTGGCATACCATTATAGTTCAGATATATATAGAAGAATATTAGAAACAAAGAATAAAAAAGATTGGTTAGATTCTGAGGGTGTTATTGTCGATGCTTTCCCAATTGTTGAAATCAATAAAAAGCATATAAAATCAGGATTTATAGGTAAAGATTTAGTTAAGGTATCAAAAGAATTTAACTTAGGGAAAGAGAAAAGTCCATTTGAAAATTGTGGATTAATGATTGAAGGTAAATTCATTACAGCTAAAACATCACCTAATTTTAATGGTGTTTATAGGCATCTTGGCGATGATGATATATTGATAGATATTAATGATGTCCCCGAAGAATTCTTTATTAGTGAGGAAGATATAAACAGAGAAAAAGGTTGGAAATATCACAAAGGCTCTAAAAATGAACCAAGATATAATTCTGCTAGAAATTTTCATTATACTTATACTGAGGGGAGTATGATTTTTCCTGATTCTTTAGACAACGCATCTAGGACTATAATAACAGGTGAAGGAGGTAAGTCTCCGTCTAGGTTTAAACATGTTATTGAGCAAAACGGCAGGATGAGAAGGTTAACTCCGATTGAACTTGAGCGCTTAAACACTTTTCCTGATAATCATACTAAATTAGAAGGAATATCAAATAATAAAAGAGCATTTTTTATGGGAAATGCTTTAGTTGTTGAAATAGTTAAAAAACTAGGGGAAGGATTAAATATCAAGATTAATTTAAATATAAACAAAGAAGAAGTTGCCTAAAGATTTGCCATACGATAAGAATGATCCGATTTCAATTGAATCTTATGCTAAGGGTTTAGTAAATAATTCTTTAAGAAAATTGTATGGACAAGATTTAGAAAGTGCATACTCAGGAAAAGGAAGACTAGGTCAACTTGTTGAGTTTTTATATTTTGGATATAAACCAAATTCTAATCCAAATCCTGATTTTCCAGAAGCAGGTGTAGAATTAAAAACGACTCCAATAAAAAAAATAGCTAAAGGCTTTGTGTCAAAAGAGAGACTTGTTTTTAATATAATTGATTTTGAAAAAGAGTATAAATTATCATTTAAGGAGAGTAGTTTTTGGAAGAAGAACGGGTTGTTACTTTTGATATTTTATTTATATGAAATTGAAAAAATTGAGATAGACTATATATTTAAAATTGCTAGACTTTGGCGCTTTCCACTAACTGATTTAAAAATCATTAAAGATGATTGGAGTATAATAATAGGTAAAATTAAATCAGGCAATGCTCATAAAATTTCTGAAGGAGACACTTTGTACTTAGGAGCTTGTACAAAAGGCTCAACAGCTGTAAAATCAAAAAGGAATCAACCCTTTTCTAATATTAAAGCACAACAAAGAGCTTATTCATTAAAATCTAAATATTTAAATTTTATTATTGCTAAAAGTTTAAAAGGAGATTATAATTTAACAAAAATTGATAGTGAATATCTGAATTTTTTAGAAGAGGATAATAATATTATAAATGAGCCATTTTCAAAACAATACACTGATTTATTCGAAAATCATGAAGCGGTAATAAAGAATATATCAGATTATAAAAAGGGACAGACTTTTGAAGATGTTGTTATTGAAAAATTTTCTAAATATTTTGGGTTTTCGGAGCAAGAATTGTTAGATGAATTTAATTTGAAAATAAATTTAAGAGCAAAGAATAAAAATTATGCTTTTGCTAAAGCAATATTAGGTATAAGTAAAGCAAAGATTGAAGAATTTGAAAAAGCAGAAATCGAGCTTAAAACTATAAAGTTAGAAAATACGGGTATATTAAAAGAAAGTATGTCATTTGCTCAAATCAAATATAAAGAAATTGTCAATGAAAATTGGGAAGATTCTTATTGTTATAATAAACTTACAAAACGATTTTTCTTTGTGATTTTTCAAAAAGACAATAAAGATATAGCGAGATTAAAAAAAGTAATATTTTGGACAATGCCCATGAGGGATTTAGAAATCGCTGAAAAGTTTTGGGAAGACACTAAAGTAAAAATCCAAAAAGGAGACTTTAATAATTTTTGGAAATTGAAGAACCATAAAATTTGCCACGTTAGACCAAAAGGAACTGATTCAAGAGATTTAATGGAAACACAGCAAGGCACATTTGAAAAAAAGAAATGTTATTGGCTAAATGCACGATATATTTTAAAACAGATTAATATTTGATCTTTTGATATAATTTGTTAAATTAATTCACCTTTTTATAACTATAAACCGCCAAACCATTCATAATTATCGCGTAAAGCAAAGTTTTTAAAATTTGCGGTAAAATATCTGTAAAGCCAGCACCTTTTAACATCACCATACGCATGACTTCTACAAAATATTTAATAGGGTTAAATTCGGTGAGCATTTGCGCCCAGTGTGGCATACTTTCAATAGGGGTAAACAAACCGCTCATTAAGATAAAGATGACCATAAAAAACCAAGCGATAAACATGGCTTGTTGTTGGGTTTCGGTAAAATTTGAGATAAATAAACCAATACCTAAAATAACCAATATATAAATGGACGTATAGCCGTACATTAAAAACAGACTACCTAAAATAGGAATGTTAAATAAAATTCTAGCAATGGTCAAGCCTACAGTTAACAACACCAAGCCCAAAAGCCAAAAAGGGAATAACTTTCCAATGATAAACTGGTGTTTTTTTATTGGGGTAACGTTTATTTGTTCTAAAGTACCTATTTCTTTTTCGCGTACTATATTCATCCCCGAAAGGAAAAGGGTAACCATAGTAACCAGTAAAACCAAAATGCCCGGCACCATATAGGTTTTGTAATTAAGGGTTTTATTATACCAAAACAGCGGAATGGCTTGTATTGTTTTTGGACTGTTTTTTACAAGTGATAACGGTGTTAATTTAGTTTTTAAATGGCTGTTGAACAGCCGAATAATTTGCGTTATATACACATTTTCTACACCGGCAGCCGCCCCGTCAATAGCATTGATACTAATCGATAAAACAGTGTTTTTTTCTTTAATTAAATCGCGATTAAAGTGATTGGGAATTTCTAAAACAACATCAACATCTCCTTTTTGCATAGCTAAATGAGCTCTTTTTGTCGAAGAAAATTCGGCCACCATGTTAAAATAAGGCGAAGCTTTAAATTTATCGATAAGTTCTCTAGAGATATTGCTTTTATTGTGGTCTATAAACGAAAATTTTATGTTTTTAATCTCGAAAGTAGCCGCGTTTGATAAGATGATAAGCTGAATGAGCGGCATGATAAAAATAATAGGTAGCATCCCCTTATTTCTGAAGATTTGTTTAAACTCTTTTTGTATGATGAATAGTATTGTTTTCATTTATATGATTTATTTAGCCCTCCTTCGGGGGGTTGGGGGGGGGATTATTCTAATCTAATTTTATATTTTTTAATACTCACCGCCATAAAGAACAGGGTCATCCCTAAAAGGATTAAAGTCTCTTTCCAAATAAAAGTGATACCCACACCTTTTAGCATAATATTTTTAAGAATAATTAAAAACCATTTGGCCGGAATAACATTACTCAACAGCTGTAAAGGAATAGGCATACTGTTTATAGGAAATATAAATCCCGATAATAAAATAACGGGCAACATCAATCCCATTAACGAAATCATCATAGCGGTTTGCTGTGTAGCCGATATGGTAGAGATTAAAATTCCCAAAGTTAAAGCGTTTACAATAAATAGAATGCTTTCTAATCCCAGCAAAAACAAACTACCTTCTACAGGCATTCCAAAAACAAAAATGCTAAGCAATACAATAAACGTGGCGTTGATAATTGATAAGAAAACATAAGGCACCACTTTACCGACAATTACTAAATAAGGTTTTAAGGGCGACACCAAAAGAATTTCCATAGTCCCTAATTCTTTTTCGCGGGTTATAGAAATAGAGGTCATCATAGCCGATACCAACATCAAAATAATGGTCATCACGCCGGGGACGAACATAAAAACACTTTTGAGTTCGGCATTATAAATCATATGAGATTGCGTGATGATTTGATAAGGTGTTGTAAGGCCTTTATTGAGCTCTTGCTGATAATTTTGCAAAATAGCATTGGTATAATTACTGATGGTTTGTGCCGTATTGGGCTCTGTAGCATCGGTAATAACTTGGACTTTAGCCAAGTGTTTTTTAGTGAGGTTTTTGCTAAAATCGGGTTCAAAAACAAGGACGGCTTTTACCTTTCCTTTTTTAAAAACAGCTTTTATATCGGCTTCGTTTTTTACAAATTGCCTGAGACTAAAATATTTTGATGCGGCTATTTTATGGATTATTTCTTGTGTAGTAGCATCTTTAGAATGGTCTAAAACGGCAATATCAACATTGTTAATTTCGTTAGTTATGGCAAAACCAAAAAGCATTATTTGCGCAATGGGCATGCCAAAGAGGATAAATAGAGAGCGTTTGTCTCTAAAGATGTGATAAAATTCTTTTCTTACAAAGCCTATAAATCGTTTCATTTTTTAATTTTATTTAACTCTCGAAGGGTTCAAAACCCTTCGAGAGTTTTTTTATCCTCTCGCTAATTTTAAAAAGACGTCATTCATATTGTCAACTTCAAATTGTTGTTTGAGTTTTTTAGGGCTGTCTAAAGCCTCTATTTTACCGTCAACCATAATCGATACACGGTCGCAATATTCGGCTTCATCCATATAATGTGTGGTCACAAAAATGGTGGTTCCGTTATGCGCTGTTTTGTAAATCATCTCCCAAAATTGGCGTCGTGTTATAGGGTCTACACCGCCGGTTGGTTCGTCTAAAAATACAATTTTAGGATCGTGAAGCAGCGCTACAGAAAAGGCTATTTTTTGTTTCCACCCTAAAGGGAGGCTGCCTACCAATTCATCGGCTACTTCTTGCAGGTTTAATTCGTTTATCAAAGCCTTTGTTTTTTCTTTGATACGCTTGCGCGATAAGCCGTAAATACCGCCAAAAAATGTGATATTTTCTTTGACGGTTAAATCGTCGTACAAAGCAAATTTCTGACTCATATACCCAATGTTTTTTTTGATATCTTCGGGATGGGTATAAACATCGAATCCGGCTACTTGTGCTGCGCCTTTTGACGGCTTAGAAATACCGATCAACATTTTCATCGCGGTGGTTTTCCCCGCGCCATTGGCACCCAAAAAGCCAAAAATTTCGCCTTTATTTACCGCGAACGAAATGGCGTTAACAGCGGTAAAATCGCCAAATATTTTGGTGAGGTCTTTAACGTGTATGATTTTGTTACTTGTCATAATATTTCTCAACGCTCCGAGAGTTTAAAACTCTCGGAGCGTTATTGTTTTTATTTGGCTAATTCCATAAAAGTATCTTCAATAGTAGCCTTTGTTTCTTCTATAAAGATGTTTTTCATCCCTTTTTCTAATAAATATTGTTCTAAATAATTTTTTTTAAAATCGACTCTTTTATCGCTGTAATGCACAAATTCCCCGAAAGGGTACACACTGTAATTATGGGTGTAATCTTTGAGATTCAGAATGAGTTTGTACATATTATCGGCCTTTACATTATAGATTTTTTGTGGATAATGTTTTACAATTTCTTGTGGCGTATCTATCTGTAAAATCTCTCCATCCTGAATCATAGCAATGCGATCGCACAGAGCCGCTTCATCCATATAAGGTGTCGAAACCAATATGGTGATACCCGTTTTTTGCAAGCGCTTGAGCATGTCCCAAAATTCTTTTCGCGATACGGGGTCAACACCGGTGGTGGGCTCGTCTAAAAACAACACTTTGGGTTTGTGAATTAAAGCACAACTCAAAGCCAATTTTTGTTTCATACCGCCTGACAAATCGCCGGCACGACGGTTTTTAAAAGGCGCTATTTGTACATAGATGTCTTTTATCAAGTCGTAATTTTCGGCAATAGTTGTTCCGAAAATAGTGGCAAAAAAAGTCAGGTTTTCTTCAACGGTTAAATCTTGGTATAGCGAAAATCGCCCTGGCATATAACCCACGCTTTCACGTATTTTTTTATAATCATTTACAACATCAAATTCTTCAACGCTAGCAGTGCCTTTATCGGCAAAAAGAAGTGTGGTTAAAATTCTAAACAGTGTGGTTTTACCTGCGCCATCTGGACCGATAAGACCAAATAATTCACCTTTTTTAACTTCAAAACTTATGTCTTTTAAAGCCTCAATATTTTTATAAGATTTGCTGATATTTCTGAGTGAAATGCTCATTTATTTATTTGTAATTTTATTCAAAAAAATTGTTAAAATCGAAATAAGAGACCATATACTCACTCTAAAAGTCATAGCTTTTATACTTTCTGAAGCCACAAATTCGTTAAAAAAAGATAAATAAATAGCAATTATAAGGTGAGCTGAAAGGATAAATAAAATTATTTTTTTAGCAAAAGAACTTCTTTTCCATATTAAATACGATGCCACTATTGAAATTATACCAAATATTACATTATATATAACTAACCAATTGAGGACAGTATAATTTTTTATATCAATTCCTAAAAGTACTTTTGAACCAGCAAAAACTGACATTGCACCAATAAAAAGTGCAAGTATTGAGGCTATTTTGTTTAGATTTTTCACTATTTCTTTTTAATAAATTTTAGAAGAAGAAGCCTATTTGTTCTGACCTTTTCTCATCATACCCTTGCCGCGCATTTCTTTTTCGTGTTCTGCAAACCATTTAGGAGCTTCTATCTCATTATCATAAATATATGAGGCAATTTTCTTAAGGTCGGCTACTTTAAACGGTTGTTTAGGCATCACTTTAAAACGTGTTACAGCTCCTTTCATCATTGAATTTTCTTCTTTAGGGTCACTCGCCCAAGTGACAACGGCTTTCACAAAATCTTCTTTAGTGTTGTATTTCATCGAATACATTTTTTTAACAGCAATCATAGGGGGTGCAATAATGGCATCGTGGGATTCTGTGTTGGGATTATGGCAAGCGTAACAATTGGTTTTAAGCAATGTATAGCCTTCGCCCGATTGAGCTGTTTGTTGTTTGCTTGCAGTCTTTTTCTGTTTTGGGTTATCACATCCAATAAGGACTAAACCAAGAGTCAAAGCAATGAATGATAATTTTTTAAATTCTTTCATGTTAAATTTTTAAAGGTTAATTCTTTTGTTTTTTAGAGCTATTTAAAATATTTTTTATACTGCGCTAAGTGCTTATTCAAAATGTTAAAATGCTGCTTACAAGTGTTTAGGTCTGATGCCCCCAAATCTTCAAATACTTTTTTCATAGGAATCAAATAGTTGTGCAATTGGTTATGCGCTTCACCCGTCATAGTACATTGTGTTAAGATAGTTTTAAATTGCATTTCTAAACTGTCTTTTAATGTGGTGTAGGCAGCAACCGATTCGGTGTCTGAAAAATTCTGCATCAGTACTCTCATGTTTTTGATGCCAGTGGTGGTTTCGGGATTTGCAAGCCACAAATTACCCTTATTAAGTTGCACAGAAATCCCTTTTTCATGATTATGTACTTCTTCGGTTTTTGAATGTGTTTCCTTTTTTTGAGGATTGCCACAGGATATTATGAGTGCGGTAAGACTAAATAAAAGGGCTGTTTTTAAGATATTTTTCATTTTCTATTTATTTTTTAGATGTATTCAGCCACATTTCTGCGGGCATGCCAATTTTTAGAGAACCGTCGTTTTTAACGTCTATTTTGACGGCATAAACCAAATTGACGCGTTCTTCTTTGGTCTGAATAATTTTAGGGGTAAATTCAGCCTCAGAAGCCACCCAAGTAACAATGCCTTTGTAGTTTTTCATCGCTTTACCGGCATCTATTTTAACGGTCACTTTTTGCCCGATTTTAAGATGTGCCAATTGCGTTTCGCTTACATAAACGCGTAGCTCCATGGTGCTTAAATCGGCTATTTTATACAGCGGCTTGCCAAAAGTTGTTATTTCTCCGGGTTCGGCATATTTTACCAAAACGGTACCAGTTGCCGGATTTTTAATATAACTTTTGGCTATTTTATCTTCAACCTGTTTGAGTTGTGCCACCACACTTTTGGCTTCGTTTACCACGGCGGTATTTTGGGTTTCGATACTTTTAATTTGTTGTTTTAAAACACTTACTTTCCCCAGAGCATCGTCTAATTGTTTTTTAGTAGCCGATTTGACTTTAAATAAATTTTGAATACGCTGTAAATTGCTGTTGGCTGTTGCTAACTGTGCTTTTAATACGGCTATTTGAGATAGCACCCCTTTAGACTTAGCAAATATTATTTGCTTGTTTGCCAATAATTGTTGTTTGTTTAAATACAGCGGAAGCGTATCTACAATTCCTACGGTGGTCCCTTTTTTTATAAGCTTACCTTCGTCAACAGTAAAGGTCATAAGTTGGCCGTTGGCTTGTGCCGATACGGTAATTTCTGTGGCTTCAAAGTTGCCGTAAGCGTCGGCTTTAATGGTGCTGTTGCAAGACCAAAATATAAAAAGGGCCGTGCTATAAGCTGCTATTTTAATGAGATGTTTCATAGTTTCCAGTTGTTGTTAAATAATTAATTTTCGCCCATTCAAGTTGTAAAGTATGGGTTTTTAAATTGGTTTTAGAGGTGTATAAATGAGTGAGTTCTGTCAGGTAGTCAGAAGTAGTAATCAAGCCATTTTTAAGCTGTGCTTCGGCTGTTTTTAAAACTTGTTCACGTAGCGGAATAATAGCCTTATCGGTTTTAACAAGCTCTTTAAAGGCATCTATTTCGGCTGTTTGGTTCAAATTCTCAAGTTTTGTATTTAATTTAAAAACTTCTTTTTGAGTGTCTATAATAGCTTGATTTATTTTTAAAGATTGACGTTGTTTTTTGGTTTTTTGCCAATCGAATATGCGCCAGTTTAATTGCAAGCCTACCCTATAATAACCCGCAAAATTCTTGTCAAATAAATTTAAGCCTGGATTGCCATAACCACCTTGTGCAAAAGCCATGATTTTAGGCTTGCTGCTCTTACTTAGAATACTGCTCTGTTGGTCTATTTGCTTTTTTTGAAGGTCAAAATAGTGCAGTTCAGGCCTTTTTAAAGAAGCCTTAGGTTGCCATAAAACAAGAGGCTTTTGCAATTTAACATTGGGATCAACAGGTGTGCCAATAAGTTTTGAAAGACTTTTAAGCAAAGCCTTTTTAGTGGCATCAATTTCAAAGACTTGTTGGTTGATAGTTAAGACTTCGGCTTCTAGAATTGCTTTTGACGAAGCCAAGGCTGTACCGTATTTAACAGCATTATTCAAGTCGTTTAATTTTGCGTTTATCTGTGTTTTTTTATCTGTTAAGATTTGTCTTTTTTCGTCTATAATTAAACTGGAAAAAAACAAGGCATTGACGCGTTGTCTTAATTGATAAAGCGCCACAT
>CAZGZH010000013.1:0-11720 GCA_964529645.1 uncultured Flavobacteriaceae bacterium | reverse complement strand
ACTAATAATGAGCTATTTGCGTCATCTATCTGAAGAAAAAGCTTTTGAAACTTTAGAGCAATCTAAACCTTTTAAACATTTAATTACTGCTGTAGGTTTAGATTCATCCGAAAAGGGTAATCCGCCTTCTAAATTTAAAAAAGTATACGCGGCTTCTGTTAAATTGGGTTATATCCCATTGGCTCATGCGGGTGAGGAAGGAAACGCCGATTATGTTTGGGAAGCTTTAGATCTCCTTAAAATTAAACGCATAGATCACGGTAATAACGCTTTGCAAGACCCTCAATTAATACAAGAAATTATTAAACGCGATATGGCTTTAACGGTTTGCCCGTTATCAAATACCGCTTTACAAGTTGTAAAAGACCTCAAAGAGCATCCCTTAAAGAAAATGATGGATTTGGGCTTAAAAGTTACCATAAACTCAGATGACCCTGCTTATTTTGGCGGACAAGTCAATCAGAATTATATTGAAATCCAAAGTGCTTTAAACTTAACTAAAGAAGATTTGTACACTTTGGCTAAAAATTCTTTTCAGTATTCTTTACTTTCTGAAGATTTGAAGACACAGTATTTAAACAGCCTAGAAATTTATTATAAAGCTAATAGTTAAAATTGTAATTGCTAGGTTTAACATCTTTAGATTTCATAGAAACCTAATAACATTGTTTTGCAATTTGAGATTCTTCGACTTCATTTAGGATGACATTAAAGCGTCATCTAGATTAACTGTTTTTTAAGGACTTTATAGCTTCTTCAATGTGTTTTTCTGCACCAAACTGACTGCTAAAAATATAAATAATAAGGCCTTTTTTATTTACAATATACGTCACACGCCCTGGTAATAAACCTAAAGTAGATTTTGGCACGCCAAATAGTTTGCGGACTTGTTTTTTTGTATCCGCTAAAAGTGTAAAAGGTAAATGGTATTTTTCGGCAAACTTTTTATGAGAGGCTACATCGTCAGACGAAATACCAATTACTTTGGCATTCAGGTCGTTAAATACCTCAAATTCATCTCTAAATTTACAGGCTTCTTTGGTACAACCCGGTGTGTCGTCTTTGGGATAAAAATAAATAACAGCTGCTTGTTTGCCAATTATAGCTTCGCTGTTAAACCAATTGCCATCCTGGTCTTGCAACTTAAAAGCAGGTATACTATCCCCTACTTTTAAGGGTTCTTTGGGTTTACTTGTCATAGTTTCTTTTATTATTAAAACAGCTATTAAAACTACTATTACATATATAAATTTTCTCATTATTATTATCCTTTATAGGTTACAAAATTTCTAGGTGTTTCGTAAAGTGTGACTTTAATCTTTAATTTTTTATCAATTTTTTTTCTCAAAATATTCCAAATAACAACGGCTATATTTTCGGCTGTAGGATTAAGTGTCTTAAAATCTGCCACTTCTAAATTCAAATTTTTATGATCAAATACTTCTTCAATTTCTTTTTCTATAATGTTTTTTAAGATTTTCATATCCATTACAAAGCCTGTTTCGGGACATATTTTCCCCTTTACCCCTACTATTAACTCGTAATTGTGACCGTGGTAATTAGGGTTCGCACATTTACCAAAAACAGTGGCATTACGCGCGTCAGACCAATCGGCATTATACAAACGGTGGGCGGCATTAAAATGCGCTTTTCTGTGTACGGTAACTTCCATTATTCTAAGTGTGATAAATATTCTTTAAAAATTATTTTAAACCAAGCTGTGTATTTATTGGGGTTTTTGTGCATATCTATTTTTATATCTGCTAAAGAAACCCAGTCGAACGAAGCGACTTCTTCTGTATTTATAACAGGATTTTCATTGTAATATCCTACCATAACATGGTCTAATTCGTGTTCTGTTAAGCCATTATCAAAAGGGGCTTTGTAAACAAAGTAAAACAATTCTTTTAAATCGCAACTAAAACCCATTTCTTCTTTTAAGCGCCGTTTTCCTGATTCAATATTACTTTCACCGTCACGCTGATGACTGCAACAAGTATTGGTCCACAATCCGGGCGAATGGTACTTATCTAAAGCGCGCTGTTGTAAAAGCAGTTCGCCTTTATCGTTAAAAACGAAGACCGAAAAAGCCCTGTGAAGCACTGCTTTTTGATGTGCCTCCATTTTAGGCATCAAGCCTATTTGCACGTCCTCTCTAGTTACCAAAATAACTTCTTCCTCTTTCATTTTGATTATTTGGATGACAAATATAAGACTTAAAAATCTAATTTGCTTTCTTCTAATTCGTATTTAAAACGTTAAAGTTTTGTAAATTTCAATATATATGTTGCAACATATAATGTTTTGACATACATTTGCAGCTTTAATAATAAAATATAAATTTAAATGTCAAAAACACTTATTCTGTTAGCCCACCCAAACATAGAAAACTCTGTGGGCAATAAAACGGTTATAAATGCCGTAAAAGATTTAGAAAATGTCTCTGTACGCGATTTAGCAGCGCTGTATCCCGATTTTAATATAGATGTTAAAGCAGAGCAAGAGGCTATGGCGCAAGCCGATTTAATTATTTTGCAATATCCTATTTATTGGTACAACATGCCCCCCATTTTAAAGCAATGGTTTGACAAAGTATTGACTTATGGATTTGCCTTTGGCGAAGGTTCTAAAGTAACAGGGAAAAGCATTATGGCCTCTGTAACAGTAGGTTCTCCAGAGAATGCTTATCCAAAAGGCGAAATGGAACGCCTCTTAATAGCTATTAAAGCCTCTGCTGCTTTTTGTAAACTAAACTATTTGCCGCACATAGCTTCTTATGGTATTTATTATATGCCAGATCGTGGCGATATGGATATTAAACCTGTATTAGCATCTGCGCAAGCGCATGGCGAAAAACTTAAATCAATAATTACAAATTTTTAAAGACATAAACAATGAAAATTTTAAAACTATTTTTAATACTCGCTTTAACAGGATTTATGGCTACGGCACAAAATACGTGGCAGATAGATAAAACCCATTCAAAAGTAAGATTTACAATTGCCCATATGGTTATCTCTGAAGTGGAAGGCGATTTTACCAAATTTAACGGTACCATAAGCAATACTAAAGATGATTTTTCTGATGCAAAATTCTCATTCACAATTGATGTAAGTAGTGTTGACACAGACAATGCTAAACGCGATGGGCATTTAAAGAGTGCCGATTTTTTTGATGTAACAAAATATCCAACCATTACTTTTAAAAGTACTTCTATTACTAAAAAAGAGGCTTCGCATTTTAAACTGAGTGGTATTTTAACTATGCACGGCGTAAGTAAAGTTGTAAATCTCGATTTACAGTTTAGAGGTACTATAAAGGATCCTTGGGGAGGTACCAGAGCCGCTTTTAAGATAGAAGGAAGTTTAAAACGCTCAGAATTCGGGTTAAAATACAATTCGGTTATGGACAACGGCGGTGTTGTAATTGGTGACGCAGTTCATTTAAGTGTAAAGCTAGAAACCGTTAAGGCTAAAAAATAAATTTACAATGAAAAACCACCTTGAACAAGTTATAGAAATTTTTGAAAAACAAATTCCGGCCAATAAGCTGCTCGGTCTTAAAGTAATTTCTATATCAGATGCAAAAACAGAAGTTTTTGTACCTTTTAAACCCGAGTTTATAGGCGACTATAGACAAGGCTTTTGGCACGGTGGTATTTTGGCAAGTATTGCTGATGCGGCTGGCGGTTTAGCTGGTTTTATTACCTTAAACTCACCCGAAGATAAAATCAACACCATAGATATGCGTATTGATTATCTAACACCCGCTATTTTAGAAGATATAAACGTTTCTGTAAAGCTTATAAAAGTAGGTAAGCGCATTTTAAATGCCGATGTGGTTTTATATCAATCAGATATACACAAACCTGTGGCGGTAGCCAGATGTGCTTATAGTATATTAAGAACTTAAAAACTAAAAGATGTCTATAGAAAAAGATTTAAATACCAGCTTTAAAAATACATATCAAAAAACACGTTTGAACATTCATTTTACACACAGTTTTTTAAGTAATAAAGCGCAAGATATTTTTAAAAGTTATAAACTCACCCCTTCTCAATTTAATGTGCTGCGCATTTTACGAGGGCAATACCCAAAAGCTACTAGCATTGGCTTGATAAAAGAACGTATGATAGATAAGAGTTCTGATGTGAGCAGAATAGTGGATAGATTGCTTGTAAAGAACTTAATAATACGCAGTGAATGTAAACTAGATAGACGTCAAAAAGATGTAAAAATTAGTCAAACAGGACTTGATTTATTATCTAAAATGGATATTTGTGAGAAAACACTAGACAAGCCATTAAAACATTTAAATAATGATGAATTGACAACACTAAACAATTTGTTAGACAAATTGAGGAAATCTGAAATATTGTCATAACATCCTTATAACAAGATGTCTAAATGTCATTTTTTTGGAATACTTCTGAAAAAATGACATTTTTTTATGAAATGGTATTCCTTTTGTTTTTTCGAGATTGATAAAAAAAATGAATTATTAATCTTTAAAATATTTGAATCATGTTAGTAAAAGCAAATCACAATTTCCAAACATTACCAAACCTATTCGACGATTTTTTTAGAGACTGGTCTGTTAGTAATTTTTCTGACACTAACACAACCCTACCTGCAGTTAATATTAAAGAAGATGACAATGGTTTTACCATTGAAGTAGCGGCTCCAGGTATGGAAAAGAAAGATTTTAATATCAATTTTGACAATGATGTATTGACTATATCTTCTGAAAAAAAAGTTGAAAACGAAGACAATGGCGATAACTATACCAGAAAAGAGTACAGCTATCAATCATTTACTAGAAGTTTTAGAATTCCAGAAAATACAGTTGACAGCGACAAGATTACCGCCAGTTATAAAAATGGCGAGTTGCGCATTTCTATTCCAAAAAGAGAAGAAGCCAAACCCAAACCTGCCAGATTAATTGCTGTTAAATAAGATTTTTGAGAACATAAAAGCCATCTAAAACAGATGGCTTTTTTTATTAATTTAAATTTTTTAACTATGAAAAGACTATTGATTATAGCATCTTTATTATTGATAAGTTTCTACAGTTGTAGTAACAAAAAAATAGACGCTACTAAAAATCCAGACATGAAAACTACTTTAGACACTATTAAACCTAAAGTTAATTATAAAGTTCACAAAGAATACGATAAAGACGGTAATTTAATTAGTGTAGATTCTACGTATTCTTATATCTATTCAAATGGAAATATGTCTAACGAGGTACAAACTAAAATATTTGAGCAATTTAAAGATGAAATGTCTGAATCATTCCCAAATTTCCAAGATGATCTTTTTGATAATTTTATTAAAGATGAAAATATGAATGATTCTATTTTTAAAAATAATTTTTACAGCCCCGATTTCTTTTTTAAAAATCAAGGTAAAGAAATAGAAATGATGCTAAAACGTATGGATTCTATAAAAAATAGTTTCTACAAAAAACAATTAAAAGCCTATAAGAAAAAGGTTTAAAAGCCTATAATTCTTTTTAAATTGATAAGATGACTTAAGGGTCATCTTATCAATAACAATTATATCTTAATGAGCCCGCCAATGCCTTCTGTTTCCTGAGCCTCTTTTGCTACTCTTACCTTGAGGTGGTTTAAGGCTATAAGTAAAACTAATCATAGCATAAGTACCTAAATTTGTCCTAAAGGTTTCTTCAAAATAATTAGCAGAACTGGTTCTTACTATCCCTACATCTTTGTCTAAAATATCTAAGACTTGTAATTTTAAGTTGCCACGTTTAGCCTTTAAGAAAGCATATTCTATAGCCATATTCCAAATAGGAACCGATTGTGAAGCAAAATTATTATCGGTATAGATAGAATAATCAAACTGCGTATTAAAGCTAAAACTATTGGTTATATCAATATCGAATTTAGTAAAGTAATTTTGTCGGAAAAAGTTGCGGTCTTTAGATTGAAGTGAAAAAGTTGTTTTATCAAAATCAAAATTCCCTCCTACTGTCAAATCGACCTTATTCTTATTATTATTTGTAAAACTCAAACCAATACTAGAGCTTTTACTTTTAGTTTTATTTACAGCATTGTCAATTATAGTATTGTAATCGTTTATATTGCCACTTATTCTCAAGCTATAGCGCAAGCCCACTTTTTTAATTTTCTTACTGTAATACACCATACCTCTAAAACTGGTCTTACCTCCAAAGTTTTCAAACGACGCGTGCTGTATATAATCTGCGTCTATAGTTCTATTAGTCACAATAGCATTTGATGTTTTGGTATAATTCAAAAATGAGAAAAAACTGGTAGCACGTTTAAATTCGTGTGAATAAAACATTATGTTGTAATTATCGGCTAATTCAGGTGTTAACCCAATGTTTCCAGTTGTAATATACAACGGATTAAAATCGTTTATTACAGGGGTCGCCTGATTTAAACTTGGTAAATTAGTACTCTTATTGTAGCGCAAACGCAAGCGTTTTCCCCTTTTATACTCGTAGCTTATTGTCGCCTTCGGTAAAAAGTTTGTGTATTTTTTAGAGATGACATTGCTGTTGTCTAAATCTAATTTTTGTTTTAAATTTTCAAAACCACCTGATATATAAAATTGAAATTTATCGTGACTGTAAACATAGCCTAACTGATTGTTATAGGTCTGTTTATTATAATCTAGTAGATAAATAAGAGGTGTTTCTACTACGGCATTTACAGAACTCGTCTGATTGACGTCTTCGCTACTATCATCATTAACAATGCTAGAAGATATACTTATAAAATGATGCGGTGCAATAGGTTCCATATACCTAATTGACATATTAAAATTAAAGGCCTTGTTTTTTTCATCTCTATTGCTTATTTCGTCTGTTTGTCTAAAATTGGCAACATCCGAAACATTAAATTTGTTTAAAGAGCGCTGAAAATTTTTATCGTCATTGTCATAAAAAGACAGTCCACTTCTTATACGTAAATTACGTCCCTTATCAGTAACTTTTTTGCGATAAGAATAATTTAAATTACCACTACTTCTACTATCGTTACTGGTCGTAGTCCTGTCGCTATTGGTGTTTTCTACACCGGCTTCGTTAAAGAAAACCGATTTGTTTGTGGCATCAGAAGTTCTGTCGTCTTTTTTAAAATTGCCTCGAAATTCGATGTATTTACCTTTTACAGAGCGATCTCTCAAGCTAAAATTAACATTGTGGTTGTTTGATACATTTTTGCTTTCTAAAGCTTTATCGGATGAAAAGGACGTATTGTTTTTAAATTCTGTCCTCTTTGAGGTTTCATCGGCGCGATTGTTTGAATAACCATAGTGATAATCAACGTTAAAGTTATAATTCTTTTTAATTTCGTAATTGTAATTGGCTCCGGCTGTACCTGTAGTTAAAAAACCATTGTTGGTATTACTCCTACTCCCATTTCGCATAAAAACAGTAGCACCAGTATTGTTAATATTGTTGAGCTTGCCAAACAAGGCCAACTGTGTATTTTTAGTAAAACGATTGATGTCAAAATTAGATTGATACCTGTCGTTTGTACCTATACCGCCTCCCAATTTTCCAAAATAACCCGACTTTTTACCTTTCTTTAAAACGAGGTTAATTATTTTGGTTTTTTCGCCATCTTTAATGCCTGTAGTACGGGTATCATCACTTTCTTCGTCTATAATTTGGACACTTTTAATAGCATCGGCATTTAAATTTTTAAGGGCTATAGCAGGATCGTTATTAAAAAACTCTTTACCGTCAACCAATATCTTCTTTATATCTTCTCCTTGTGCATTCACAGTACCGTCAGGATTCACCTGTATACCGGGTAATTTTTTTATCAAATCTTCTACGTTATCGTCTTGTTTTACCTTAAAGGCTTTGGTATTAAAAGACATAGTATCTTGCTTAATTTTTATAGGTATAATAGCATTAATAGTAATTTCGTTGAGTTTATTTACTACTTTTTTTAGCTGAATGATTCCTAAATTAGTCTGTTTGTCCGATACTTTTATAACGCGCTGATTCACTTGATAGGTCATTAAATAAACCTGAAACATATACGTTCCTGGTTTAAATTCAGACAATTCAAATTTACCGTCGCGTCCTGTAGATGTGTATTTAACCAACAAAGAATCTTTAGGATGAAGTAAAGCAACCGAAACGAATTCTAAAGGTAAATTATCTTCATCTGTGATAAGGCCTTTTATGCTTTGCGCTAATATATTAACAGGTAACAATAGGGCTATTACAGCCAGAATAAAACTTATTTTAAAGGTTTTTTGTAACATTGGTTAGTGTGGTTTAGTTGCATATTATAAACAACATTCAACTTTCAAAGATGGTTTAATTTAAAGATTTAATATCTTAATCTATTGTTAAAATTGAACGTTAATATAAGACCGACTTAAATAATAAAAGTTTAATGTCTCATACAATTTTAACATTTAAATAAACGACTTCGAGGGCAGCAAAAGTAATGTTAAATGAATTTTTGTTGCGTAAATATCACTGTAGGTTTTTTATGGGATCTAGAAATTTGAGTGATTTTTATAGCCGATTTAACAAAACACGAAGCCTATAATAAATAAACACAAGTATTATTTGCATATATGATAGTAATACTATTATATTTGCATAAATTTAATAAATATGAGAGGTCTCAACATAAAAATTAATGTAGATTCTAATTTATATCTTAAAAATCCCGATTCGACAGAGTTGGGCAATAGTATAATATCAAGTAGTATTGAACTGATTGATTCATTGGGTTTTGAAAAATTTACATTTAAAAAGTTAAGTGTTAAAATTAACTCACCTGAAAGCTCAATTTACCGTTATTTCGAAAATAAACACCGTTTATTAATTTATTTAACTAGTTGGTATTGGAGCTGGACAGATTATAGAATATTATTAGCTACACTAAACATTAAATCTTCGGAAGAAAAACTTAAAAATGCGCTATATACTTTAACAGGGCCTGTTTTAGTTGATAATGCCATATCGTATGTTAACGAAGTGCTACTAAGTAAAATAATCATTTCAGAATCTGTCAAAGCTTACCACACCAAAAATATTGACGAAGAAAATGAGAAAGGCTATTTTGAAACTTATAAAAATGTGGTGAACAGAGTTGCCAATTTAGTTTTAGAAATAAACCCAAAATTTGAATTTCCACATATGTTAATTTCAACTGTAATAGAAGGATCTCATCAGCAAAGATACTATTCAGGTCATTTACCTGCCCTAACAGACGTTAAAAAAGGAGAAGATACGATATCTAAATTTTACAATCAATTAGTATTTAAAATGATTAAATAATATGAACAATAAAATCAACTTAAGAATTATCGCAATAGCATTGCTATTTTTTATTTCTTGCAAAGAAACAGTAAAAGAAAACAAGTCTGTTAATAAAGATTGTAAAGACGTCCATTGGTCACATCATAAAGGAGAAGAGGGCCCTGAAAATTGGCAAAATTTATGTACAGGCTTTTCTGATTGTACGGGGAAAGTGCAATCGCCTATTAATATAGAAACAAAAGATGTTTCAAATAAAAATAATTTAGTAGCCCCAGTATTTAGCTATGGCACTTCTAAGGTTGCTATTGTGAACAATTCGCATACAGTACAATTTAATATTTCTGGTGAAAATAATGTAAATTTAAATGGCAAAAATTATAAACTGTTACAATTTCATTATCATGCAAAAAGCGAACACACCATAAATGCTAAACACTACCCTATTGAAGTTCATTTTGTACACAAATATTCAGAATCAGATTTTGCAGTTCTAGGTGTTATGTTCGAAGAGGGTATAGAAAATAAACTATTGGCAAAGTATATAGACAAATTTCCAACCACCAAAGGAACATTTAAGTCAGAAGATAGAATAGATATTTTAAGTTTATTTCCTAAAAACAAAAGTTATTACAACTATAAAGGTTCACTAACAACACCTCCTTGCTCTGAAGTAGTAAATTGGTATGTATTAAAAACACCTTTAACAGCCTCAAAAACACAAATTGAAAAGTTTTCAAAATTTTTAAATAATAATTACAGACCTATTCAATCGTTAAACAATAGAACCATTACCTCTTTTATTGAATAATATGTCATTTGATTATATAAAGCCCGAATATTTAATTATTATAGGTGCATCGCTAATTATTATTTTTAGTTTTATTTTTAATTTTATTTCTATTAAAACTAATATTCCAAGTGTTCTTTTATTAATGATGCTAGGTGTTATCATACAATTTATTTATCCCGATCTAAAAAAAAACCCTTTAATATCAAAAGCCCTAGTTGTGGTTGGCAAAGTAGGTTTAATATTAATTGTATTAGAAGCCGCGCTCGATTTAAAAATTAAAAGAGATAAAATACAGTTAATAGTAAAATCTTTTTTGATGGCCTTATTTGGCTTAATAGGAAGTGCTATTTTAATTGCTGTGGGTATTCAATATTTTTTAGAGGCCTCTTTTTACGAAGCTTTTGTATATGCAGTACCGCTGTCAATTATGAGTAGCGCCATTATTATTCCAAGCGTAGCAATGCTATCAGAAAATAAAAAAGAATTTATGATTTATGAAAGCACATTTTCTGATATTTTAGGCATCATTCTATTTCAGTTTTTAACTTCGTCTGAAGAATTTTATTCAACTACTGATGTGGTATTTAGTGTCTCATCTAACATTTTAATCACTATTATAGTAGCGGTAGTTTTTGGTTATATTACGGTTTGGGGTATTCAAAAACTAACAAGTCACGTCAAACTTTTTTTAATAATTGCTGTACTAATGCTCGTTTATGCTTTAGGATCAATCTTTCATTTATCATCCCTAATAATTATTCTATTTTTTGGCTTAATACTCAATAACACAGATATATTTTTTATTGGACGTTTAAAAAAAGTGATTCACAAAAAAAGAATAAAACCCATTTTTAAAGAGTTTTATGTCATAACTTTAGAATCTGCATTTATACTACGTACCTTATTCTTTGTAATGTTTGGTGTTACAATTTCATTAATATCATTGGTAAATTACGAAGTAGCCCTTCAGAGTTTAGCCTTTGTTGCTATTTTATATGTTGTGCGATTTATAATTCTTAAAATTATTTTTTGGGATAAGAGCATCACGCCCGAATTGTTTATTGCGCCTAGAGGCTTGATTACCGTATTGCTGTTTTATACCATTCCAGCAAAATATATCATATCAAATTTTAACCAAGGTATTTTATTGTACACCATTTTAATTACAAGTGCTATTATGACAATTGCATTGGTAATTAAAAAAGGTGGCAAAAATATTTCGGATGTATTACACGATTACGACACATTACACGATACCATCGAACGCAGTTTAGAAAAAGGACATCATAATTTTAAAAATGACAACTAAAATAATTAAAAAAATAATACTAACACCTTTCCAAAAATTTGTGAAAACAGAGAGTTTGGGGGGTATCCTTCTTTTTGGCGCAACAATTATTGCTTTAATTTGGGCCAATTCGTCTTTTGTACAACAATACGAATCGTTATGGCAATACAAAATAGGTTTTAGTTTTCAAGACTTTGAACTTGAAAAACCACTTATTCTTTGGATTAATGATGGGTTAATGGCCATTTTCTTTTTTCTTATTGGTTTAGAATTAAAAAGAGTGTTTTTATTAGGTGAATTAAATACTTTAAAAAAAGCGGTATTCCATTTTTTTGTAGTATTATGAGGTGTTATTGTAT
>CAZGZH010000012.1:0-12958 GCA_964529645.1 uncultured Flavobacteriaceae bacterium | reverse complement strand
GGACCTGATGCATCAGCAGTAATAAATGGTAAGTTTACTTCTGTCTGTTGTGCTGTGGTGAATACCGCCGCCATGCCTGTTGCCGTAGCTACACCTTTTTCGGTTTGTTCCATCAAACATAATTTATCTATAAACTCATCTACATTAGGATTTGAAAAACGTGAATATATATGTCCATCAGCTTTAGCTTTAAACAAAGCTTCACCTTCTTGTGCTGAATCAAAAGTAAAACTCGACGTTAAAAACAAAGGGGTACTGTGTTCTTTAAAATTCGTTTGTTTAGATTGGGTGCGTATGGCTTGGGTTTCGAAGTTTTTAGTTTTCATCGTTTATAATATATTGTGTGTTAATGTGTGCTGTGGGTTTTAATATATGGTAAACCGAACAGTATTTTTCTTTTGTTAGCGTTAAAGCTTTGTCGAGTTTTAAAGCACTTACCTTACCCCAAACATATAAACTGACCGTTATATTTTCGAAAAGAGCTGGTTCGCTATCTGTTCTTGTAGCCGATACTTTTACGGTATATTTTTCAATGCTTTGTTTTTGTTTGTATAAAATAGTAAGCACGTCTATAGACATACAAGAAGCCAAACCGACTAATAGTAATTCCATTGGGCGAAAGCCATTTTGCTTTGCGCCTAAACTTGATGAGGCACAAATGGGCATTTGCGCCTGATTGTTGGTTGCCGTAAATTCGAATTGAGCTGTGTTTCTTTTTAATTCTATTTCCATTTTATTTTAATTATAACCCTTTCTCGATACACCCTGAAACAAGTTCAGGACATTCGAAATGAAGGTTAATTGATTTATTTTATCAAGAAGGAAAGAAAGCCGCAAAAAAAAACCTCTTTCAACGATAAATGTCAAAAGAGGTAAAATATATTTTCTTCTGACTTATCTTGCTGTTTTTAGCAGGAATTAGCACCTTCTTAAAAATTTAAGGGTTGCTAAGGTTTCGCAGGGCCAATCCCTCCACCTTTCTTGATAAGTATTAATTGTATGAACGTAATTTAAGTTGACAAATGTAATAGGTTTTTTAATACAGACCCTAAAATATTTTGTTTTTTTGTTTTTCTTGTTAGTATTAGTTCTCGATACTTCGGCTAATGCCGCAACTCGATTTGACAACTTTTTATATTTAGAAAATCAATTTAGAACTTATCGTGTAAAAACCCACTGATTTTCTGTAGAAAGATTGGTATCGTAACGGTAACCTGCTTTATTAAAATTCTTTATTTCTGATACGTTTTCTATGTTATTATCAATTATATAACGCACCATTAGGCCGCGTGCTTTTTTGGCAAAAAAGGCTACTACTTTTAGTTTAGCATTGCTAAAATCTTTAAAAATAGGTGTGATTATTTTTCGATCTATAACTTTCTCTTTTAGAACCTTAAAATATTCTTGACTCGCCAAATTGACTAAAACCTCATCGGGTTGCATTTCTTTTTTAAGGGCTTTTGACAAAGTATCTCCCCAAAATTTATAGAGGTTTTCTTTAGTACCTAGTTTTAATTTTGTGCCCATTTCTAAACGGTAGGGTTGCATTAAATCCAATGGTTTTAACAAACCGTAAAGCCCCGATAAAATGCGCAATTTATTTTGAATATCATCTATTTTATCAATAGGTAAAGTGTAAGCCTCTAAACCTTCGTAAACCGTTCCTTTAAAGGCAAAGAGCGCTGGGCGTGCATTTTGAGGTGTAAAAGGTAATTCCCATTCTTGATTGCGTTGATAATTTAATTGGCCTAAATTATCAGAAATAGACATCAATTTTGACAAACTTCTAGCCGATTTCTTTTTAAGGGTCTTTTGAATTTTTTCTGAATAGCTTAAAAAAATAGGCTTTGTAAACTGCTCGGTTGGCAAGGGTGTTTGGTAATCTAAAGACTTGGCGGGTGAGATGACTATTTTCATAAATTAACTTTTATCAGCGCAAAGTTATCATTTAAAAATGATTAATTTTAAGAAGAACTGAATTGAAAAATAAGTCTTTTTTAGTTTAATTTAGTCATTAAATTCATCATAAGTTATTTCCAATTTTGCAATTGCAACTTTTCCTAGCCTAACCCCTTATTACTTCTGATTAACGGTATACGCCCGCCATTTTTCTAGGCAATCACTCATATCTTGGGGCATCTCTGAATTAAATTGTAAAAATGTGCCTGTTACAGGATGTGTAAATCCCAGAGTTTTGGCGTGTAAAGCTTGACGTGGTAAAATCTTAAAACAATTGTCGACAAACTGCTTGTATTTTGTAAAAGTAGTCCCTTTTAAAATTTCGTTGCCACCATAGCGTTCATCGTTAAACAAGGTATGCCCAATATGTTTAAAATGGGCACGAATTTGATGCGTGCGTCCTGTTTCTAATTTGCATTGCACCAATGTAACATAGCTAAAACGTTCAATCACTTTGTAATGCGTTACAGCGTGTTTACCAAAATCGCCCTCAGGAAAAACACTCATTTGCAATCTATTTTTTAAACTACGACCAATATTACCCGTTATTGTACCTTCATCGGTATCAATATTTCCCCACACCAAAGCGTAATATAAACGCTCTGTGGTGCGGTCGAAAAACTGTTTAGAGAGATGTGCCATAGCGAATTCGGTTTTAGCCACAACCAATAAACCGCTTGTATCTTTATCTATTCTGTGTACCAATCCGGGGCGCTCGTTGACGTTTGTCGGTAAATTTTCAATATGATGAATCAACCCATTGACCAAAGTGCCACTGTAATTACCGTGCCCGGGATGCACCACCATGCCGGCAGGTTTGTTTACTACTATAACTGTGTCGTCTTCATACACAATATTAAGCGGAATATCCTCAGCTACCAATAAATTTTCGTGTGGTGGATGAGATAATACCACACGTACCACGTCGTTTGGTTTAACTTTATAGTTGGCTTTAACGGTATTGTCATTTACCAAAACACCACCAGCTTTTATAGCTTGTTGAATTTTATTACGCGTAGCATTCTCGATAAAATTCATCAAAAATTTATCTACGCGTAAGGGCTCTTGCCCTACACTGGCCACAAACTTATAATGTTCGTAAAGTTCGTCTTGATCTAAAGTGTCATTTGGGATTTGCATATTATTTTTCGAGACCGTCGCCTAAGATAAATTCGACTAAAGTGTTTTTGGCAATTTTATCGCCTTCTAAAAGATATTTATCGCCCAATTTAAGACCACGTACTACATCTTTTCCCTTATCGGGGATATAAGTAGGCTCATCGCCAATGCGCAAACCAATATTTTTTAATTCAATTACTGCCTGACGTAAAGTCTTGCCATAAATTTTTGGAATAGCCACCTTTCTGTAGCCTGAAGGGTTTAGGGTTAAATATATTTTACGGTGTTCTTTTACAAAATCGCCCGCAAGCGGTGCTTGTTCAATAACAGATAATTTAGGATAATTAGGATTAAAACTGGCAGAGTCAATAACAACAGCTTTTAAGTGCAAGCTGTCTAAAATTTTGGTCACATCAGTCAGAGCCATTTTATCGAGTGTAGGTACTGTTATTTTTTCGTCGTGATGTGTGGTGTAATTTAACCATTGTAGCAACACAAAAACAGCCACTACCACAATAATTATTATTATGCCTATAGTTTTTAAAAAACTTTTACTCAAAAGATATTTCAGAAATGCCATGGTTAAATTTTGTGAGCACAAAGATACTTTTAAAATAGCAAACAACAAATTAGCCAATCTATTGTGTAAAAAAGATAAAAGACCGCTCTGCTGAAAGAAAATAGAATCTAGACTTGATTATAATCTATCAAATCTTGTTATAGTAAGCAACTTGAAAGTTAAAAATACTTATTTATTTTACCTAAAGGCACAACAGCCAACTCATTGGTATTTAATTACTGATTATCTTACCCTTATGGGACATAATCACGATAAAAATTAACGTCCCTTTAGGGACCCAATATGTGTAATTATAGCTGAGAATGTGCTAATTTGTGCCGTAGGTACAACATATGCTTTTAAACAGTTTTCAAAACTTATATCCTTATTTAACACACTTCCACAAAATTAAATTAAAAGATTTTGTAAGTTTGTGAATAACCTAAAAAATAAGTCTTTGAAAAAGAATATCGCCATCATAATGGGCGGCAACTCTACCGAAGCCGCTGTTTCTATAAAAAGTGGTACTGTTGTTTATCAAAATCTCGATAAAAATAAATACACTGCTTACTGCGTTAAAATAACAGGCAATGTTTGGGAAGTTGTTACCAATACCAAAAACTACCCCATAGATAAATCTGATTTTAGTTTTGAATTCGATGGTTTTAAAATAAAATTCGACTGTGTTTTTAACGCTATTCACGGTAGCCCTGGTGAAGATGGTTTGCTATGTGCTTATTTTGATTTGTTGGGCATTAAACACACCGCTGCTCCTTTTTATCAAATGGCACTGACATTCAACAAAAAAGATTGCCTAAGCGTGCTGAAAAATTACGACATTAAAATGGCGACTTCTTATTTTTTAAGCAAGGGCGATACAATTGATACAAGTAAAATTATTGCAAAAGTAGGCTTACCATGTTTTGTAAAACCCAATCAGGCGGGATCCAGTTTTGGCATTAGTAAAGTGTATGACGCCAAAGAATTGCCAAAAGCCATTGACAAAGCTTTTACCGAAGACACTGATGTGCTGATTGAATCTTTTTTAGAAGGCACAGAAGTCTCTGTAGGCGTTATTGAATACAAAAATGAAACGCTTGTTTTACCCCCAACCGAGATTGTAAGCGAAAATGATTTTTTTGATTACGAGGCCAAATACAACGGCAAATCAGACGAAATTACACCCGCTAGAATTAGCCAAACACAATTAATAAACCTCAATATTGAAGCTAAGAAAGTTTATACAGTTTTAAATATGAAAGGTTTTTCACGTTCTGAATTTGTCTTTATTGGTGACGTGCCTTACTTTTTAGAACTCAACACCGTACCCGGATTTACAAACGAAAGTTTGTTACCGCAACAGGCACGGGCGGCAGGCATAGGCTTAACCGAATTGTTTGGCAGTGCTATTGAAAATGCACTTTCTTAGTTAAGTGTTATTTTGTTTGAGGTTATTTATAGTCATTGCGACCCCGATAGTTATCGGGGGAAGCAATCTCATTATAAATTGTTACACTGTTCATGAGATAACCACGTCACTGCGTTCCTCGTTATGACGGTCTTCTGCAATTTGATTTTTGAATTTTGTTATTTGAAATTTCTTATATTTACAACAACAAATACTAGCTCATGAAAAAAGCTGTTTTTCCTGGTTCATTCGACCCGCTCACATTGGGGCATGTAGATATTATTAAGCGTGCCGTGCCCCTATTCGATGAAATTATTATCGCTGTAGGTGTGAATGCTACCAAAAAATATATGTTCAGTTTAAAAGAACGTATGGCTTTTATAACCGATACTTTTAAAGACGAACCCAAAGTAAAAGTCGATAAATACGACACACTTACCGTGGATTATTGTAAAAGTCAGCAAGCCGATTTTATTCTACGCGGTCTGCGCAATCCGGCCGATTTTGAATTCGAAAAAGCCATTGCACAAACCAACCGCCGCCTGTCGGGTATAGAAACCGTCTTTTTATTGACAAGTGCCGAAACCTCGTTTATCAGCTCCAGTATTATTCGCGATATCATCAGAAATGGGGGCGATGTATCTGCTTTGGTACCTACATCGGTAAAATCACACTAATCTTTTCCGAATGAAAAAAATAACCCTATTCATACTTTTTATAAGTCTGAATATTTTAGCTCAGCAAAAAAATAATTTTATCACACCTTTCGAAAAAAGTAAGGGCTTTAAAACAGCCACTTATACTGAATGTATCGCCTTTTATACACAATTAGCGGCCGCTTATCCCGAAATAAACATGCAACCTATGGGTTTAACCGATTCGGGTAAACCTTTACACTTAATTCTTTTTAGTGCCGATAAAAACTTCGATTTAAAGGACGCTCGTAACGCCAAAAAAGCCATTCTGCTTATCAATAATGGCATCCACCCTGGCGAGCCCGACGGCATTGACGCCACTATGATGCTTATGCGCGATATTGTGCAAAATAAAAAGCTTAAAAAGGCTTATAAAAACGTCCTCATTGCCGTTATTCCTATTTACAATATTGGCGGTTCGCTTAACCGAAACAGTACGACACGTGCCAATCAAAACGGCCCGCTGTCTTATGGCTTTAGAGGCAATGCCCGCAACTTCGATTTAAATCGTGATTTTATAAAAAACGACACCAAAAACGCCCAAACTTTTGCCAAAATATTTCATTCTCTCAATCCCGATGTGTTTATAGACAATCACGTGAGCAATGGTGCCGATTACCAATATGTACTTACACATCTCTTTACGCAACACAATAAATTGGGTGGTGCCTTAGGGACATATCTTCACAACAAAATGATGCCCGACGTGCTCTCTGATTTACACAAAAAAGGTATCGACGCCACACCTTACGTCAATGTATTTAACCAAGTGCCCGAAGTGGGTTTTTCGCAATTTATGGATTCGCCACGCTATTCTACAGGTTACACCACTTTATTTAATACGCTTGGTATGATGGTAGAAACGCATATGCTAAAAGCCTACAAACCACGTGTAGAAGTGACTTATGAATTAATGAAAAGTGTTTTAAAATTTACTGAAGTTAATCGTGTTGCAATAAAAAAGAAGCGTCACGAAGCGATAGCCGGCTTTTTGAAACAAAAGACCTATCCCTTATCTTGGCAAGTTGACAGTACAAAAACCTCAACTTTACAATTTAAAGGTTTCGAAGGCAACTACATTAAAAGTGATGTTACGGGTTTAAAGCGTCTCAAATACTACCGCGATAAACCTTTTACAAAACCGGTAACTTATTACGATTATTTTAAACCCAAAACTGTCGTTGATATTCCTAAAGCTTATATTATTCCACAAGGATTTTGGCCTGTTATAAAACGCTTAAAACTGAATAACATAAAAATGACAACTCTTAAAAAGGATACGGTTTTTAATGTAACAAGCTATCATATAGCCGATTATAAAACACGTCCCCGTGCTTACGAAGGGCATTATCTGCATTATAACACAAAACTTAGTCGTAACCAAGAAAAAGTAAAATTCACTAAAGGTGATTTGTACATAAGCACAAACCAAGACGGTTTGCGCTATTTGTTAGAAACATTAGAACCCACCGCCCCCGATTCGTTTTTTAATTGGAATTTTTTCGATACCATTTTACAACAAAAAGAAGGTTTTTCGCCTTATGTGTTTGAAGATTTGGCCAAAGAAATTTTAAAGAGAAATCCGCAGTTAAAAAAGGCCTTTGAAGCCAAACAAAAATCGGATACCAAATTTGCTAAAAATTGGTACGCACAACTGTATTATATTTATATGCACTCTAAATACAAAGAAAAAGCCTTTTTAAGCTATCCTGTTTATAGGGTTGAGTAGCACCTGCGATACTATTTTTAAGTTTTTCTATACAGCACAAAATTTGTACATTTGTTTACAACAAAATACGATACTATGGCAACATTAGATTTAAAAAAAGTTGTATTAAATTATATAGACAACGCCGATGAGCGGCTTTTAAAATTATTAAAAGCCGTAGCCGAAAGTTATCAAAATGATAGCCAAGAAGATTTCACACTAAGTCAAAAACAATATCAAATGTTAGACTTACGTAGAAAAGCACATCTTAATGAAGAAAGCGAATCATATACTTGGAAACAAGTAAAACAAAATGCTAGAAAAGCTGCGCAAGATGAAATATGATTTAGTAATTAAAGACTTTGCCAACCAAGAGATAATTCAGGTTTATCTTTATTATGAAGAAAAGAGAATTGGTTTAGGAGAAGAATTTTTAAAACACTTAGATAGCTATTTTAATCGCATTCAAAATCATCCTAAACATTTCCCGCAAAAGCATAAACCTTACCGTGAAGCCTTTATAAAACGTTTTCCTTTTCTAATAATTTATGAAATTGAAAAAACTAAAATAATTGTGTACGCTGTGTTTAATACTTGGCAAAATCCTAAAAAGAAACCAAAATCTTAATTAAACCTCTCAGGATTCTCCACCATATGATAACGGGGGTCGTCAATAGCGGTAATAATTATGCTTTTAAACGTACTACTACTCTTGTAAAGCAATTGTTTACATTCTTCGCTTAAATGTTTTAAACGAATTGTCTTCCCTGCTTTATTGTATTTTTCTACGATATTAAAAACAGCTTCAAGAGCCGAATGGTCGCTTACACGCGATTCGATAAAATCAATTTCAACTTTTTCAGGATCATTTTTTACATCAAATTTTTCGTTAAAAGCACTTATAGAACCAAAAAACAAAGGCCCCCAAATTTCATACACTTTAGTGCCATCTTCTTTAAAATGTTTGCGGGCGCGAATACGCTTGGCATTCTCCCAAGAAAATACTAAAGCACTCACAATAACACCTGCAAAAACAGCAATAGCTAAATCGAATATGACGGTCAAAGCCGATACTAAAACCAATACAAATAAATCTGTTTTGGGGATTTTATTGAGAATACGAAAACTACTCCACGCAAAAGTGCCAATAACCACCATAAACATAACGCCCACTAATGCCGCAATAGGGACTTGCTCAATATAATGTGACCCAAAAACGATAAAAATAAGCAGCGAAACCGCCGCCACAATGCCCGACAAACGCGTTCTGCCACCCGATTTAATATTGATAATAGATTGCCCAATCATAGCGCAACCGCCCATACCGCCAAACAAACCTGTTACAATATTGGCACTGCCTTGTGCAATACACTCTTTATTGCCATTGCCGCGTGTCTCGGTTAAATCATCAATAAGATTAAGCGTCATTAACGATTCTATTAAGCCAATAGCTGCTAAGATAAGGGCGTAGGGTAAAATAAATTTAAGGGTTTGCCAATTAAGGGGTATTTTACTAAAAGTCTCTAAATGTAAAGTTGGGAGTCCTCCTTTAAGGCCTTCACCACCGCCATCTTTAATAAATGAACCTACTGTGGCCACATCTAGTTTAAAGAAAACTACAATACCTGTTACAAGCAAAATACCGATAAGGGCTTCGGGAAATTTTTTAGTATATTTAATCTTTGGCAACACAAACATTATAAGCATTATAAGCCCTACCAAGCCAATCATTAAGTAGAGGTTCAATCCTTGTAGCCATACTTTTTCGCCCGCTACTGTTTTGGTAAACATGCCTAATTGCGATAAAAATATAACGATTGCCAAACCATTTACAAAGCCCATCATAACGGGATGCGGAATGAGTCTTACAAACTTTCCCAATTTAAAAACACCTGCTAGTATTTGAAAAGCCCCCATCAAAATGACGGTTGCAAAAAGATAATATAGACCTAGGTTTTCACCTGCTTCGCCCAGAGCATTGCCCTGTGAAACCAAGCTCACCATAACCACTGCCAAAGCCCCTGTTGCACCGGAAATCATACCCGGGCGTCCGCCAAAAATTGAGGTAATTAATCCTACCATAAAAGCCGCATATAAACCCACCAATGGATCTACACCAGCCACAAAAGCAAATGCCACGGCTTCGGGTACTAAGGCCAAAGCCACTGTTATTCCAGATAAAATATCACTTTTAGCGTTGGGTAATCTTTTAGAGATAAATTCTGTCATGTGAGCCTCATTTTAAAAAGCGGCAAACATACTACATTACAATGGATATTAAGAGACTATAAAGATAAATTATAAGCGTCTATGAGCATTTTAATATTAGGATATGTGTTTTGAAGTGCCTTTTCTTGTCCTGTCTTATCTAAAAAAACAGCTTTGGTAATTCCCTCTTCTAGCTGAGGTACAAGTTTAGATTTTTGCCTACTCGTCATTTTATACCAATGGGTTATTTTAAAAACAGATTGGTTTTTGTATTGGTAAATATGATAGGTTTTGTCTATAAAATTGCCTAATTGTAAATCGGTTATACCACATTCTTCTTCAACTTCGCGTAAAGCAGCTTTTTCAACCGATTCTCCTTTTTCTACTTTGCCTTTAGGTAAATCCCACAGGTCATTTCTAAAAATAAATAATAATTCTTTTTTCTCGTTATAAACCAATCCACCAGCCGCTTTAATTACTTTAAAATTGGCTACAAATTTTTCGAACAAATAATGGTGGTCTGAATGAACAATACAAACGCTATTTATAGCCTCTGTGTCTAATTCTTTAAGTATTTCTAAAACTAATTTTTTATCAATATCATAAGTGACATCAGCTGTATAATCGGCTCTATTTTTGGTTAAAAAAATGGGTTTGTTGTTATAAAAAATTACATACATTTGCGCTATGATTTTCGACAAAAATACAGCAAAAAAAACAGCCGAGCTACTCCTTCAGATAAAAGCTATAAAATTACAGCCCAACGACCCTTTTACTTGGGCTTCGGGATGGCAGTCGCCTATTTATTGCGACAATCGCATAACTTTGTCATTTATAGCGATTCGTAATTTTTTACGCGAAAATTTAGCCAAAGCAATTGAAGAAAAATACGGCAAACCCGATATTATTGCCGGCGTGGCTACTGGTGCTATTGCTATAGGTGTTTTGGTCGCTCAAGAAATGGGGTTACCCTTTATTTATGTCCGCCCTGAACCTAAAAAACACGGCCGTCAAAATCAGATTGAAGGCTATTTAGAAAAAGGTCAAAATGTGGTGGTGGTAGAAGATTTAATCAGCACAGGAAAGAGCAGTTTAAATGCCGTAAATGCTCTTAAAGAGGCTGGTGCTAATGTAAAAGGGATGGTGGCTATTTTTACTTACGGATTCGAAAATGCTATTCAGAATTTTAAAGAAGCAAACATAAATTTGACCTGTTTGAGCGATTATCAAAACCTCATCAATCAAGCCCTTGAAACCAATTATATAACTGAAAAAGATTTAGAAACGCTTAAGGCATGGCGTTTAAACCCCAGTAAATGGAATTAATATGAATTTAGAAAGCCCAACAGTAACCGTCAATAAAAGTGCCGATGATTTATTTGATTTTTTGACTGATGTCAAAAATTTTGAAATCATTATGCCCGAAAACACCGAAACATTCGAAGCTTCAGCAGATGCTTTTGTCTTTGCTTTAAAAGGTATGCCAAACATCAAATTGAAATTAGCCGAGCAAGAAAAGCCCAATAAGATTGTTTTGGCCAGTGCTAGTGATAAATTTCCTTTTACTTTAACAGGAAATATGCGTTCTGTAAACAACGACACAACGTCAATTCAGTTAAATTTTGAAGGCGATTTTAATCCTATGATGGTTATGATGATAAAGGGTCCTTTGCAAAAATTTATAAATACTTTAGCAGAGAACTTAGCAAAATTATAAGAGAAATTTCACCTCTTTATTATTGTAGGTTTTGATGTTTCCATTATCTAAAGCCAAAACCAATTGACCTTTAATATTGACACCTACAATAGTGGCATAAAATTCTTTTTTATTTTCACTAAATTTAAGACGTCTTTCTCTGCCAAAAAGAATTTTTTGATAGGCTTCAAAAAAAACATTTAAATGCCCATTTTCTAATATTTTTAACTGACTTTCTATAGAGAATATTAAATCTTTTAAGAGCGGTTGTAATTCATATGATGTGTTTTTTATCAACTTTAAAGAAGAAGCATGAGGTAATCTTTTAAATTTGGTTTGATTGACATTTAAGCCGACACCAATAATCGTTTTTTTAATAAAACCAGTTCTGACAGTGTTTTCTATCAATATACCTCCTATTTTATGGCTACCTGTCATAATGTCGTTAGGCCATTTAATAGTTAAAGTATTGCCAATTATTGGATAAAGTGTTTTGTAAATTCCTACAGAGATAGCACAATTTAAAAAGAATTGATTAGCTAAAGAAAAATCATCTAACCTATATAAAAGACTAAAAGTAAGATTTTTACCAGACTCAGATGCCCATTTTGACTGTCTTTGACCACGTCCATTAGTCTGGTTTTTTGCAACAACAGCTTTACTTTTGACCAGTCTATTTTCTTTAGACCATTCTTTTAAATAGCTATTAGTAGAATTAATGGCATTAAGTTTGAGAATTGTAGCCATAGAGTCTAACAAATATACAAAAGTTTAGCAATAAAATTAATACATTTGTATCACATTATAAATAGTTTAAATGGCCAAAGAAAATAATAACCAAGACCAATTAATAAGTTTGATTATCAAAGGGATTGAAGAAGTTAAAGGTGAAAATATTAATATTATAGATTTAAGAGCTATTGAAAATACAGTTTGCGATTATTTTGTTATTTGCGATGGCAGCTCTAATACGCAAGTAAACGCTATTGCTGGTTCTATTCAAAAAACAGTTAGTAAGGCTCTTAAAGATAAACCTTGGCACGTTGAAGGCGAAAATAATGCCACTTGGATTTTAATGGATTACATCCATGTAGTAGTACATGTTTTCCAAAAAGAGACACGTGAATTTTACGACATAGAAAACCTTTGGGGAGACGCTAAAAATATCGCAGTAACTTCATCTTATTAATCAAATTACACATTCCTAAAAATGGCAAAAAAAACAACTCCAAATAAAAATAAATTACCAGAACTTAAACCCAAGTTTAATATCAATTGGCTGTATGGTGCTGTGTTAGTGCTATTTGTAAGTTCATTCTTATTTAAAAGTTCCGACTTAACTACAAAAAATATTTCTGCTCGCAAATTCGAAACGGTTTTGCAAAGCAATGACGTTTCTAAAATTGTTATCGTTAACAAAAATGTTGCACAAATATTTATTAAGAAAGACAAGCTCAATAAAGCCGATTATAAGAAACAAACCGAATCGCCTTTTTTCTCTAGCAATAGTCCTATTTTTAGTATTCAGATTGGCGATTTACAAAATTTTGAAAATAATTTAAAAACGAGTCAGGATAAGTACAACTTAGATTTTGATATAAAGTAC
>CAZGZH010000011.1:0-13578 GCA_964529645.1 uncultured Flavobacteriaceae bacterium | reverse complement strand
GTTACTATGGTATTGGCAGTAGATGCCGGACACCATCTTAAAAAAGGTAAAGTCATATTTTATATGTTATTAACCATTATTGGCGGTCTTATTTTCTTGGGTTCACAAGCTTGGGAATGGTCGCATTTTATCAATGGCGAAAATGGTGCTGTACAATTGCAAGATGGTAAAATTGTTCAATTTGTAAATGCAAAAGGCCATCAGGTAAAATTAGACGATTTTGCGGCCACAACAACAGAAGAACGCGTGCGTCATACAAGAAGTAATGGTTTGTGGTTTGTAAGCGAACCCGCTTTACTGCCTGTAAATTTAGAGCAAGTTTTAAAAGGTTTTGAAGCGCATCCAGAATTACGATTACGATTAGAAAAAATAGACTTAGCAACCAAAGAAAAAGTTATAGTTTCTCATGCTGATGCTGGTAAATATTTAGCAAAGGCTAAAGCAGTTATAAAGGGTGCTAATTTGCACGTAAACGAGTATGGTAAAACTTTATTTGGCGATTTCTTCTTTTTTATAACAGGTTTTCACGGTTTCCACGTTTTCTCGGGTATCCTTATTAATATCATTATCTTTTTTAATGTTATAATAGGTACTTACGAGCGCAGAGGCCATTACGAAATGGTAGAAAAAGTAGGATTGTATTGGCACTTTGTAGATTTGGTTTGGGTATTTGTTTTCACCTTTTTCTATTTGGTTTAATTTTAAAAATTTAAAAAATGTCTGCAACATCATCATCACATAAAGCATTAATCTGGAAAGTATTTGGAATCCTATCGCTTATAACCGGCGTAGAAGTCGTTTTAGGAATTATAAAACCCGCTTTTTTACACCTTACTTTTGTATTAGGAACAAATTTATTAAATATCATATTTTTAACTTTAACTTTGGTTAAAGCTTATTATATAGCTTGGTTTTTTATGCACCTTGCCGACGAAAAAAAGGGTTTACGTCGTGCCATAGTATGGACGGTTTTCTTTTTAATCCTTTATTTAGCAACCCTTTTACTTATAGAAGGTGGTTATCTAGAAAAAATTGAAATGCATTATACTAATTGGAATTATTAGTTAAAAAATATTTACTTTTATAAAGCGGTTTTAAAACCGCTTTTTTAGGCTTTAATTTTGCTGTTATGAAGAAATTTTGGGTGCTATTTGCTTTGTTTGCCGGCCCTTTAGTGTTTTATTTATTGTTGACACTGGGCACTATCAATTTTTCAAAATTACACATTGTATCTGAAAATTTGGATGACATTTCAAGTTTTAAATCGGAAAACAACACCCTTTATAGTTTAGATAATAAAGTGTCTGTAGTGTGTTTTTTAGGCACTAATCTTCTCAAGAAAAAAACAAATGCTTTAAACTTAAATGAAAAAATTTACAAACGATTTTATACTTACACAGATTTTCAAATGTTTGCCATTGTACCTTATGGCAAAGAAAATGATGTCAAACAATTAAAAAAAGAATTGGGTGTTACTACCGATTTAAAAAACTGGCACTTTTTATTTGGCACACCAAATGAGATTCAGCTATTTTTTAATAGCTTTAAAATAAATTCAGAATTAGATAGTTTAGCGTATACACCGCTTGCTTTTATTATAGATAAATCTAGAAATTTAAGAGGTAGAAATGACGACGACGAGAGTTATAATAATATTTTATATGGATATGATGCCTCAATTGTAAGTCCTATTCATAAAAAAATGGTAGATGACGTTAAAGTGCTTTTAGCAGAATATAGGCGCACCGTAAAAGATAAAAAATAATGAATAAAAAATATACGTATACAGCTATTGCCTTTGTGGTTTTGGTATTTGGCACTTGGGCACTTCCTAAAATTTTAGAGAAATTAAATCCAACGCCCTTGATAAAATTTGAGAAAGTACCCGCTTTTAGTTTTATAAATCAGTATGGTAAAACGGTTACAAATAAAACTTTTAAAAATAAGGTTTATGTAGTTGAGTTTTTCTATACCCGATGTCCAACCATTTGCCCTAAGATGAATAAAAATATGCTCATTATTCAGAGCGCTTTTTATGGTAATCCGAATTTTGGGATTGCTTCAATAAGTATAAATCCCACCTATGATACGCCAAAAATATTGTTAGATTATGCCAAAGAAAAAGGCGCAACTTTAAAAAACTGGCACTTTTTAACAGGTGATAAAAAGGCTATTTATAATTTATCTAATACCGGATTTAAATTATATGCCGGCCAAAATGATAAAGTAGAAGGTGGTTTTGAACATTCAGGATTGTTTGCTTTAGTTGATAAAAAGGGCTTTATAAGGTCGCGGACTTTAAAAGTTGGTGAAATAGAAAACCCTATTAAATATTACGACGGTTTAGATGTTAAACAAGTCGAAATGCTCAAAGAAGACATCTCAAAATTATTAGCAGAATAAATGGATATTTCTAAAAAACATAAAAGATTTATTACCATACTTTCTATTGTTATTCCTTTAGCAGTTGCGGCATTGTTTGGTGTTAAAATTGACTATAAATTACCTGTTTTTCTACCCCCAATCTACGCTACTATAAATGCTTTTACAGCACTTGTTTTAATTGGGGCTTTATTAGCCATAAAAAAAGGCAATAGATCTTTACATGAAAAGTTGATGAAATTGGCCATTGTATTATCTGGCTTGTTTTTAGTCTTGTATATAGCCTATCATATGACTTCTGATGCTACACATTTTGGCGGTACAGGTTTTATTAAATACGTGTATTATTTTATACTGGTTTCGCATATCATTTTATCAATAACTGTTATACCATTTGTATTAATTACGCTTTCTAGAGCCTTACTTAAAGATTTTATTAAGCACAAAAAAATAGCCAGATTTGCTTTTCCTTTGTGGCTTTATGTGGCTATAAGTGGTGTGTTGGTTTATATTTTAATTTCCCCATATTATTAAGTGTATGAAATCTAAGCTTAAATATTTGCTTGTAATTTTCTTCATTACACAATTGTCGCAAGCGCAATGCGCTATGTGTAAAGCAGTTGTAGAGTCTGGAGACAGCGCTTTTGCCGAAGGTATTAACAACGGTATACTCTATTTAATGGCTACACCATATCTATTATTATTTGTAGCGGCCTTTCTTTATTACAAGCGCTCGTTTAAAAAGAAAATTTAACACTTTTATAAGAGCATTAGCGTGTAACAAATTTTAATTTTACACGTCATATAGAAAATTATTAAAACTCATGAAGACAACAATAGCGCTAGCAGTAGTCTTATTTTTATCGTTTACCGGAATTGCTCAAGAATCACTTTCCAAAAAAGTTAAAAAATGGTCATTGAAAGAAAGTGTAGATTACGCACTTAAAAACAATATATCCGTAAAAAGAGCTGCATTAACATCAGATTTAAGAAAAGAAGATATTACTTTGGCGAAATCGGCTTTTTTGCCAACCGCTTCAGGCTCGGCAAGTCAAGGTTTTAGTTTTGGATCTAGTGTAGATTTAGCTACAAATACTAGAAAATCTGCCGATAGACGCTCAAACAGTATTGGTGTGAATACCAGTGTTACTTTTTTTAATGGATTCAAAAACGTCAACGTTTTAAAACAATCTAAAATAAGTTTTGACGCTAGTAAGTACGATCTTCAGAAAATGAAAGATGATATTGCGTTAAATGTTTTAAACAGCTATTTAAACGTGTTATTTAATAAAGAAAATTTAAAAATTGCACAAGCCCAAATAGCTATAAGTACAGAGCTTGTAGACCGTACAAAACGTCTAGTAGAATCGGGCGTACAGCCAAAGGGTAATTTATTAGACGTTGAGGCAACACTCGCTAGCGACGAAGAGAAATTGATAAATGCCCAAAACAATCTCGATATTGCTTTATTAAATTTGGCACAACTTTTACAACTTCCAAAAGAAGGTTTTGATACAGAAGATGTTATAATTGAAGTGAAACCAACAGCTTTACCTTATACAAATGTAAACGAAGTGTATTCTAAATCTTTAAGTTTAAGACCCGAGATTAAGAGCGCTCAATTAGGTATAAAAAATGCGGCCATTGGTATTGAAGTAGCTAAAGCCGATTATTTACCTAGCCTAAGTATGAATGTTGGATTAAATACCTTTTATAATCACAATCAAGGTAAAAAGGATGATTTTGTAAACCCCATTACGGGAGATTTGGTTTCGAATGGTTTTTTTACTCAACTTGATAACAACTTTGGGCAATCGGTAAGTTTATCTTTAAGAATACCTATTTTTAATGGATTTAGAACAAACACCAATGTTAAAAAGGCCAAGATAAATCACTTGTTATCACAAAATAATTTAACAAGTCAGAAGTTATTATTACGTGAAGCTATAGAACGCGCTTTTACTGATGCTAAATCGAGTTTAAAATCGTATGAAGCCGCAAAAAAATCTTTAGCAGCCCAAAAAGAGTCGTTTAGATTTGCCAAAGAAAAATTTGAGGCTGGAGAATCTACATCATTTGATTTTAATCAGGTGAAAAACCGTTTGGTAGATTCTGAAGCCTCCCTATACAGAGCCAAATTCAATTATATATTTAAGACTAAATTATTAGAATTTTATTATGGTATTCCTGTGAATATAGATTAGTTAAATGGTTAAAGAGGGAAAAGGGTCTTTTGATGAAATTCAAAAGACCCTTTTTTTTATTTAAATGCTCTTAAGTATGTATCTTTGACTTTTAAAATTTTGAAGTGGATATTTTTATTTTAAATATAGAAACAGCAACAAAGAATTGCTCTGTTAGTATTGCTAAAAATGGCGAAGTTCTTGTCTTTAAAGATATCAATACTGGTGGTTATTCTCACGCAGAAAAACTCCATCCACTTATTAAGTCGTTATTAGAGCAAGCTAAATTAAAATTATCAGACTTAAATGCTATAGCAGTAAGCAAAGGGCCTGGTTCTTTTACAGGGTTGCGCATTGGTATTTCTGCTGCTAAAGGATTGTGTTTTGCTTTGAACATACCTTTAATTAGTATTGACACCCTTTTTGTTTTGGCTCATGGCTTAAAAGTAAAAGAGGGGTATGTCATTCCTTTAATAGACGCCAGACGGTTAGAGGTTTATACAGCTGTTTATAATTCAGATTACGAACAGATGTCTCCTATTGAAGCAAAAATATTAAATGATAATTCTTACAAAGAATTCTTAGACAAAAAGCCCGTTTATTTTGTTGGTGACGGGGTAGCAAAATTCAAAGCTATTTGTACCCATAAAAATGCCCACTTTAAAGAAGGTGTTTGGCCTTCTGCCAATGAAATGGGCATACTAACCTTTAACAAGTATAAAAAAAGCGACATCGAAGATGTCGCCTATTTTGAACCTTTTTATTTAAAAGACTTTTTAATTACCAAGTCTAAAAAGTAACTTGTTATTTAATCAGGTTAAGCGCATCTTTTATGCTCGATACAGGCATTTTACAAGCCCCATTTACACAGATGTATATAAGTGTTTCCTCTGGATTAAATCTGCTCTCTAAAAGCGGTAGTTTAGAATCTGTTTTGCTAGCAGCAATTAGAGTATTAGGTAGGTACATTTTATTAAATTCTTGTGTAAATACCTCAGCATTTGGGCCTACAATGGCAATTTCGTAATAATTATTGAGGGTGTAATTATAAAGTGTAAGCCAATTAGAAGCACCAGCACCATAGGCTAAGGCATTTTCTTTCACATTGTGTAGCATTTGCTCAGCTGTTTCTAAATATTTGGTATTGCTATAATAATGATACAGTTTAAAAAGATTTAAAGCCATTATTGAATTTGAAGAGGGAATGACATTGTCGTCTACTTCAATTTTTTTGGCAACCAAACTTAAAGCTTTGTTTGACGTAAAGTAAAACATTTGAGAGTTGTCATCAAAAAAGCTATCGAAACAATAATCTGTTAACTGTTTGGCTTGTGTTAGCCATTTTTGATTGAGGGTAACTTGATAGAGTTCTATAAAAGCTTCAGAAACGCTTGCATAATCTATTAAATAGGCTTCTAAATTACTTTTATTGTTTTTATAATTTCTATACAAGCTTCCATTTGGTTTTAGCATTTTTGTTGATATAAAATGCGCATTTTTTAGGGCAATGTCTAAAAAACGCTTATCGTTAAAAACTTTATAAGCGTCAATGTAACCTTTTAGTGTTAAAGCATTCCAAGAGGTTAAAGATTTATCGTCTAATCTTGGTTTTGCTCTTTTTTCTCTAAAAGTTAACAGGGTTTTGTGCCATTTTTCAACTTTTTTTTCTAATTCGGCAACAGTTAATTTATGCTTTTTTGCAAAAGCAATATCCGATTCATCGCGGATAAGCACATAATTATCTTTTTCCCATTTACCAAAATCATTAACATTGTAATAATCAGAAAATAAATTAAAATCATTTCCTATAAGAGTTTTTAATTCAGATTTTGTCCAAACATAATAAGCCCCTTCCTCTAAATGACCATTTGCATCTTTACTATCTGCATCTAAAGAAGAATAAAAAGCACCTGTTTTGTCTAATAATTCGTGTTCTAAAAAATCGGCAGTTTGGTAAACCACATTTTTATACAAAATGTTCTTGGTAGCGGCGTATGCTTTAGCGTATAATCCCATCATTTGTCCATTGTCATAAAGCATTTTTTCGAAATGAGGAACATGCCACTTAGCATCTGTTGCATAACGTGCAAAACCACCACCAATTTGGTCATAAATACCACCATAAACCATTTTTGTTAAACTTGTGTTGACGTAGTTTGTCAATTTTGTATCAGAATTTTGAAAAGCATAGTGCATTAAAAAATCAAAATTATTTGGAATGGGGAATTTAGGCGCCCCTTTTCTACCGCCCATTTTATAATCTAAATTTTGTTTCCATTTTTTTACAGCTTTCTCTAACTCGGTTTGTGTAAATTCTTTTTTAGAAGTATTTAAGGGTACTAAACCACTTTTTTTAACACCATTAGTTAAATTGTCGGCGTATTTTATAGCTTTTTCAGGGTCTTCTTTATACAATTTAGCTAATTGAGTTAAGGCATTTATCCAATCTTTTTTTCTAAAAAAAGTACCGCCCCAAACAGGACGTCCATCGGGTAAAGCCACGACATTTAAAGGCCAGCCACCACTGCCTGTCATTAATTGAACAGCCGACATATACACTTGGTCAATATCTGGACGCTCTTCTCTATCAACTTTTATACTTATAAAATTATCATTCATAATTTTAGCCACAGCAGTGTCTTCAAAACTTTCGTGTTCCATTACATGACACCAATGACAAGCGGCATATCCTATTGAAATAATGATGAGTTTATTCTCTTCTTTTGCTAATTTTAAGGCTTCTTTATGCCATGCATACCAATTTACTGGATTATGCGCATGTTGTAGTAAATAAGGACTGGTCTCTGTAATGAGATTATTGGTAAAAGTGTGTTTAGACATATTTGGTTTTGTTTGACTTTCGCAAGAAAGAATTATAATTAAAAAAGTAAAACTAATTAAGTGTTTGTGCATGGGTATTTTTTTCAAATATAGGTAAATAGGACGTTATGTAATTTGATGTGAAAATTTATAATGTTAACAATTAATTTTATTTGGTAACAATTTATTAACATACGAACTGGGGTATCTCATTATTTTTGTAAAAAATTTAAAATGGAAAATGTATATATTTTAATGATAATTGCTTTAGCAGTTTTAGCTGTTATAGACTTGATTGTTGGTGTAAGTAATGACGCTATTAATTTTTTAAATTCGGCTTTCGGTTCTAAAGCTATTTCAATAAGAAATATCTTAATTATTGCCAGTCTGGGTGTTGTTTTTGGGGCCTTAACTTCAAGTGGCATGATGGAAGTAGCCAGAAAAGGCATTTTTAATCCTAGCATGTTTAACTTTCAGAATATTATTTATATTTTCATGGCGGTTATGATTACCGACATTTTATTGCTAGACGTTTTTAATACTTTAGGAATGCCTACATCTACAACAGTTTCTATTGTGTTTGAATTGTTGGGCGCAGCCGTAGCTATGGCTTTTATAAAAATATCTATGAATGATAACGAAACAGCTTCAGCCATTTGGAAATATATTAATTACGAAAAGGCAACCCTTATTATTTTTGGTATTTTACTATCGGTAGTAGTCGCTTTTACAGTTGGTGCCATTGTCCAATTTTTTTCTAGGCTTGTTTATTCATTCAATTTAGAAAATAAAAAGAGTTATGTAAATTCTTTATTTGGCGGATTTGCTTTAACCTCTATAACCTATTTTGTATTTGTTAAAGGTTTAAAAGGAACACCTTTTTATGGTGATATAAAACATATTATAGAAAATAATTTGACTCAAATAATAGTCATAAGTTTTGTGGCTTGGACACTTATTTCAGAGTTGTTAATTCGTTTTTTTAAAGCAGATGTTTTAAAAATTATTGTAGGATTTGGTACATTTTCTTTAGCTATGGCTTTTGCAGGAAATGATTTGGTCAATTTTATTGGTGTGCCTATTGCTGGATGGAATTCTTATGAAGCTTGGCATCAATCTGGTCAATTAGCTACAGAATTTTCTATGGGAAGTTTAGCCGGTAAAGTCCCCTCTAACACGTTGTTTTTAGTTTTAGCAGGTTTGATTATGGTAGCTACCATTTGGTTTTCTAAAAAGGCTCGTTCTGTTATAAAAACAGGAGTCGATTTATCAAGGCAAGGTGAAGGGTCAGAAAAATTTCAACCCACAGATATGTCTAGAATTACGGTTCGCGCTGCCATATCTATTAACAAAGCCTTTTCTTTTTTAGCCCCTAAGTCGTTTAGAAATTGGATTGATTCTCGTTTTCAAGTGCCCGTTATAGCTTTACCTAGAGATAAAACTTTTGAAATGCCCGCTTTTGATAAGGTTCGTGCTTCAGTTAATTTGGTTGTAGCCGGTATATTAATTTCAATTGCAACGTCGTTTAAATTACCTTTATCTACAACCTATGTTACTTTTATGGTAGCTATGGGGACGTCTTTTGCAGATCGTGCTTGGGGTCGTGAAAGTGCTGTATATCGTGTGGCAGGTGTGTTAAATGTCATAGCCGGATGGTTTGGAACGGCTTTAATAGCCTTTACTGCTGCTGCTATTGCTTTATACTTAATTAATTTAGGCGGTATAGCCTCTATTGCATTGCTATTGATTTTTGTCTTTTTAATGATTAGCAGAAACTATGTTAGATTTTCAAAAAAACAAAAAGGAAAACAAGAAGAGCGCCAAATTAAACGCGAAGAATTAATTACCATAAAAGGTGTTATTGACGAAAGTTCAGAACACATTACAGCAGTAGTTAATAGGGTTCATAAATTATACACCAACGTTGTAAACGACCTGTCTAAACACGATTTAAATAAACTTAAGAAAACAGAGAAGCACGTAGGTAAATTAAATCAGGAGATAGACGATTTAAAAGACGAAGTATTTTATTTTATAAAATCTTTAGACGAGTCTTCTGTGGCTGCAAGTCGTTTTTATATTTTGGTTTTAAGCTATTTGCAAGATGTGGCACAAAGCATTAGCTACATCTCAAAAGCAAGTTATAAGCATGTTAATAATAATCATAAACAGCTAAAAAACAATCAATTAAAAGATTTAAAATCGATTGATAAAGAATTAGAAGTTGTTTTAGGTGAGATAGGTCAAGTTTTTTCTGATAGAAGCTTTGAAAATCTAGGACGTATTATCGAAGAAAAACAACAAACACTAAATCGTGTATCAGAATCTATTGAACGTCAAATAAAACGCATAAGAACAGAGGAAACAAGTCCTAAAAACACGACACTTTATTTTAGTATTTTATTAGAAACACAAGATTTAATAAATGCTTTAATCAATTTGTTAAAATTATATGAAGAATTTTATCTAAACGCTTCTAAAAAAGGATAAGTTAAAAATTAAATTTTAAAAGCGCCATTTTGCATTGTTAAATGGCGCTTTTTTTGTTTTAAAAGGTTTTAAAAATCTATTTGAAAACGAATAAGATGGGCTTTATTTGTCAATCCTAAATCACTATTTTTAGCACTGACATAATTGTACATAATGCGCGTTTTAGGATTTAAATACCAATTTAAGCCAAAAGTTAGGTCATTCAGTTTACCTTGACTAGCTTCTGATAAGTCGAAAGAAGAAATTCTAAAAGCCACTTCAAAAGCACCCCAACCTTTACCATTATCAAAATTATGTAATGGCTTAACTCTAGAAAAACCACTATAAGCGTTTTTATAGGGTCTGTGTTCTCCTGTTAAAAAATAACTTATAAAAGCGTAATAACTAGGGGCTGTATAATCTCTAGCTTGGGTGTTTATTGTAGCAGAGGTGTACTCACTTTGTAACGAAAAGGCACCAGAAGTATAAGCCAATTCAAATCCGTTAAGGTTTATATGATTGACATCTGTAAAGGTTTGTGAAATTATTTTTGACGCCAAATGACTTTCGGGTTTCACACCAATTTTATAAGTTCTTATGCCTGCATCATTTTTTGAAGGAACACGATTTGAAAAACGAGCTCCTAAATGAAGTATTTTATTATTCTTTTTGTCAGAAATAGCCAATCCAGTTAAGCGCACAGATACATTTTGACCTTCGTTAAGCTTATTGTCAAAACCATTATCGCTATTACTATTTGAATTAAAAGCTAACTGAAAACCCATTCTTTTATTTAGTAATTCTGTATTGTACATTAACCCAGTACTTCTTGCTTGATGATAATTTACAAGAGTAGCTGCTTCTAGAAAAGTAATGTATTTGCTACTTGTAAGGATGTTTAAACTAGAAGGCTCTTTAAAATTACCAATAGTAAGTGAGCCGCCAATTTTTGGTAATTTTTTAAATTTAATAAAGGCGTCATTTACAACGGCGCGTCCTTTGCTGTAATCAATCTGAACTTTATAAGCAATATTTTTAGCGATGTTACCCGACATAAAACTTCTTAAACGTCTAAATTCGTTACCCGTACTAGAGACGTCATTTAGTTTATTAAAGCCATAATCGAACATAATACGACCGCCAAATTTTGTGGTAGGTTTAAAATTTGCTGATTTTTTTTGGGCGAAACTGTTTGAAAATATAGCTAAAGAAATACTAAAAAGTAAAAATCGTAATTTCATATAAGATAAATTTACAAAGCCTCTACAGTGTCTATTTTACCAGGTAATAAATTTTTAAGAGTGGCTTCTATACCATTTTTAAGGGTGACAGTAGATGACGGACAGCCATTGCAAGCCCCTTTTAAGATTACTTTTACGGCTTTTGTAGTTTCATTGTAAGAATCGAAAATAATATTACCACCATCTGCCATAACAGCTGGTTTTATGTATTTATCTAAAATAGCTACTATTTCTTTAGAAACACCTTTTAATACTCGCGGTTTGTCTGTTTTAAAATCATTAACTCTATAAATATCTTTTAAAGGCTCTAGATTGTATTTTATATAGTTTCTAATTTCGTCTGTTATGCCAAACCAATCGGCTTTTGAATCTTTAGTTATAGAAACGTAATTGTTTTCTACAAAAACACTGTTGACAAATCCTAGATTAAAAAAGTTAGCAATAAAGGAGTTGTTTTTAGCACTGGCTACTGATTTAAATTCAATATTACCCTTATAAATTAATTGATTTGTTACAAACTTCATCACCTCTGGATTTGGTGTACTCTCGGCATAGACTTCAACAACTGTTTTTTCTTTTTGTATAAAGAGTTCATTACCATTTTTAAAATAATCGTCTAAAACAGTTTTTAATTCTTCTTGAACATCCGTCCATTCTATGACTTCAATTTTTTGAAGGGCTATAAAGTTTGCCGAAATAAAAACAGTTGTAATAAAAGGCAATTGTAAAAGTTGTGAAGCTAAGGGTGAATAGCCTTTATTATTGTCTTTAGAAAACTCGAAACTATTTTGTGTTAATATTTTTGGACTTTCAAATTTTAGTATATGAGGGTTTGTTGTATTTGCTATTTTAAACATCTATAAGTTTTTTACAAAAATAACTTAAAAATCACTAATTGTATTAGATATTATTAAATTGCGCTATCTTTATTAAAAATATTTATATTTGGACTTTTATTCAAAGTCTATTTTTAATTCTATTTGTGCTTTTAATCTAATGAGAAAGCTTTTTTATTTATTTTTATTATTTGCTGTTCCTACGCTAAAAGCCCAAGAAACATTGCCAGTTTACTCTGATTATTTATCAGATAATATTTATTTGGTTCATCCAGCGGCAGCGGGTATTGGTAATTGTGCTAAGTTGCGTATTACACACAGGCAACAATGGACAAATAGTATAGAATTCCCTTCTTTACAAACATTGAGTTTTCATACAAGAGTAGGCGAAAAAACAGGACTAGGCTTTATTTTTTATAACGATAGAAATGGGTTCCATTCTCAAACAGGTTTTCAAGGTACTTACGCATATCATATACAGTTGGGTAATAATTACAGAACATTTAACCAATTGTCATTTGCACTTTCTGTTGATTTTGTTGAGAATTCTATTGATGAAAGGACGTTTACAACACCAGACCCAGTAATAACAGGTATTATTAGGAATTCTAATTATTTTAATGTCGATTTTGGTATGGCCTATCACTACAAGGGCATGTCATCTTATTTATCTATAAAAAATCTATTGTTGAGTGATAGGAAACCGCTTGTAAATTCTAATTTTGAATCGTTAAATTTAAGACGCTTTGTAGGCTCTATTGGTTATTATTTTGGAAAAGATAAAAATTGGCAGTTAGAACCTTCTGTTTTAGGGCAATATATTGAACGTACAAAAGAAAGTTTTGTAGATTTTAACTTAAAAGTTTATAAAAAATTAGACAATAATAATTTATTGTGGGCAGCTATTTCTTATCGTAAGAGTTTCGACCCAAATGCCATTCAAGAATTTCAACAATTTACACCCATTATTGGTTTAAATTTTGGTCCCTTTTTGGCTTCTTATACATATACACAGCCTATTGGCGACCTTATTTTTCAAACAGGAGGCTACCATCAGTTTACGGTAGGTGTTAATTTATGGTGCCGTAAACCACGCGCCGCTGCATGTCCTAATATCAACGCCTTGTATTAAAATTCATGCTTTTAAAATCTATTTTAGGTAAAAAACCACACTTTGGCAAATCGTGCTATTTTTCTGAAAATGCTACACTAGTAGGCGCTGTTGTTATGGGTGATAATTGTAGTGTTTGGTTTAATGCTGTTATTAGAGGAGACGTTAATTATATTAAAATTGGGAATAATGTCAATATTCAAGACGGCGCTGTTGTGCATTGTACTTATAAAAAATATCCTACAGAAATTGGCAATAATGTTTCTATAGGACATAACGCTTTAATACACGGATGCATTATTAAAGACAATGTTTTGGTTGGCATGGGCGCTATTATTATGGATAATTGTCTGGTTGAATCTAATGTTATAATTGCGGCGGGTGCCGTTGTTACACAGCATTCTGTTTTAGAGGCGGGTTATATTTATGCGGGCGTTCCTGCCAAAAAAATAAAACCAAGTAGTAAAAAAAAAAATTATGGGGAAAAAAAAAAGAAAAACGCTGTGTAGGGAAAAAGAGAAGCCCCCACACCAAAA
>CAZGZH010000010.1:0-13578 GCA_964529645.1 uncultured Flavobacteriaceae bacterium | reverse complement strand
AGGCTATATCCGTAACCTTGTACTCTTTCATGCTTCCTTGAGCATTGGCATCTTCTTGACGCCATATTTTTAAAGTAAAATCCATATTCAATATTTTTTACTTGTAATTATTTATAATTACGTTGTTTTAATTCAATTGCTTTAAAGGTTAATTCTTCTTTATGTAGCTTAGGCTCTTTACCTTCTCCCATATATTCCCAAGCGGCTACATAAGTAAAATCTTTATCGTTACGCTTAGCTTCACCTTTTTGAGGACCGTCAAGTTCTACAGATTCTTCACGGTAATGAGCGCCGCAAGATTCTTTTCTGTTAAGAGCATCAATGGCCATTAATTCGGCTAATTCTAAGAAATCGGCAACACGGATAGCTTTTTCCAATTCGTTGTTAAACTGATTGGCTTTTCCTGTAACGCGTACATCTTTCCAGAAATTTTTACGAATAGCTTTTATTTCTGCAATAGCTTCTTTAAGCCCTTTTTCATTGCGTGATAAGCCTACCTTATCCCACATAACTTTTCCGAGTTTTTTATGGAAATAATCGACAGATTTTGTTCCTTTAATGGCAAATAATTTATCTATTAACCCTTTAACATCAGCTTCGGCTGTATCAAATTCTGCCGTATCGGTTGGAATAGGACCTGTGTGTATATCTTCGTTTAAATAGTTTGATATAGTGGCAGGCAATACAAAATAACCATCACATAAACATTGCATTAATGATGAAGCACCTAAACGGTTGGCCCCGTGATCAGAGAAATTAGCTTCGCCAATTGTGTATAAACCAGGAATAGTCGTCATCGTTTCGTAATCTACCCAAGTACCCCCCATAGTGTAATGCGAAGCGGGGTAAATCATCATTGGTGTTTCGTAAGGATTATCACCTGTTATGTTTTCGTACATATCGAATAAGTTGCCGTAACGTTCTTTTACAACATTTTTACCTAATCTTTTAATAGCATCGTCAAAGTCTAAATAAACAGCATAACCCGCTTTGTTTACGCCATAACCAGCATCGCAACGTTCTTTGGCAGCTCTTGAGGCCACGTCTCTTGGTACTAAATTACCAAAAGCGGGATAGCGACGCTCTAAGTAATAATCGCGGTTTTCTTCGGCTATCTCAGTTGGTTTTAGTTTCCCTTCACGGATAGCTTTAACATCTTCAATATTTTTAGGAACCCAAATACGACCATCATTTCTTAAAGACTCAGACATCAATGTCAATTTACTTTGGTTTTCTCCAGAAACTGGAATACAAGTCGGATGGATTTGTGCAAAACAAGGATTGGCCATAAAAGCCCCTTTTTTGTAGGTTTTCCAAATGGCAGTGGTATTGCAATTCATCGCATTAGTCGATAAATAGAAGACATTACCATAGCCACCAGAAGCAATAACAACGGCATGAGCACCAAAACGTTCTATTTTTCCGGTAACCAAATCGCGTGCAATAATACCACGCGCTTTACCATCTACAAGAACCACATCAAGCATTTCATGACGGTTATACGATTTTACTGTTCCGGCTTTTATTTGACGGTTCATAGAGCTATAAGCGCCTAACAATAATTGTTGTCCTGTAGCTCCCGAGGCATAAAATGTTCTAGACACTTGTGCGCCTCCAAAAGAACGATTGGCTAAAGTACCACCGTATTCGCGTGCAAAAGGCACACCTTGAGCAACACATTGGTCAATTATATCACCACTTAATTGGGCTAAACGATATACATTTTCTTCGCGGCCACGGTAATCACCCCCTTTTACGGTATCGTAAAACAAACGATAATCACTATCGTTATCGTTTTGGTAATTTCTAGAAGCGTTTATACCGCCTTGAGCAGCAATAGAGTGTGCACGGCGCGGACTATCTTGAAAATAGAAGACTTTAACATTATAGCCTGCCTCGCCTAAAGTGGCTGCAGCAGCCCCACCGGCTAATCCAGAGCCAATAATAATGATATCAAGTTTTCTACGGTTTGAAGGATTTACCAAATTAGTATGGGCTTTGTAAGTATCCCATTTTTGAGCTATTGGTCCTTCTGGTATTTTTGAATTTAATGTTGTCATAATTTTTATTCTTAATTGATGAAAGAAAAATAGAGTGCAATTGCAGAAAAACCTACCGCAATTAATATACTAAAGGCAATGCCGGTATTTTTTAAACACTTTTTGTATTTATTGTAGTTAGCACCGGTACTTTGAAAAGCAGACTGAAACCCATGACTTAAATGAAGACCTAATAAAATAAAGGCCAATACATAAATAAAAGTATAAACAGGGTTTTTAAATAGTGTGGTAACCAAATCATAATCTGAAGCAAAGCCTCCTTTATCAAAAAATTTGAGCTCTACAAAGAAATCTTTCAAGTGTAAGATTAAGAAAAGTAGGACTATAATTCCTGTTACAATCATGTTTCTAGAAGAGAAACTTGAATTTTCTGAAGGTTTATTTACAACATATTTAACACCTCTAGAAGCGCGGTTTTGAAGCTCTAACCTTATGCCGAGGATGATATGTAAAATAAAACCAGCTGCAAGTACATATTGCATTACTTGAATAACACCATTTGAGGCCATAAATTCTGAAGCCGCATTAAAAGCTTCAGCACCCCAAAAGAGTGATAAGTTAATGCCAAGGTGTACAATTAAAAACGTTATTAAGAAGAAACCAGTAAGTGCCATGACTACTTTTCTTCCAATAGATGACGATAAAAATCTACTCATTTTGACTAGTTTAATTAAAATTAAAAATAATTTTTTAGGCTAACAAAGGTACAGTTATTAAATAAAAAATAACTGACACAAGTCATATAATTTGCTTATTTAAAATAATTATAAGTAATGATTAGGTACATTCAATAAGTCATTGAAAGAAAATAGTCAAAAATCTACTAACACATTCGTATTAAATTTTATAGAAATTAACAACTAAAATTTTATAGAAGCAAAATATTATAAGTTTTTATAGATTTATGTATCTTTAACCGCTTTATCAATTTAACTAGATGTCAGACCAAAAAAAAAATACTTTAGATCCTAATAAGTGGATAGATAAGTATGCCGATTATCTATTTAATTACACTATAACAAGGTTAGATAATGCCGAGTTAGCCAAAGACATTGTTCAAGAAACTTTCTTTTCTGGTTTAAAAGCTATGAAAAACTATCGCGGTGACGCCTCAGAACGGACGTGGTTAGTGTCTATTTTAAAACGCAAAATTATTGATCAATACCGTAAAATGAACTCTAAAAAAGGTAAAGCTGAAGTAAGGGTAAATTTTTACGAAGAAGGCGATAAAAAAGGGAGCTGGTTAGAAGAGTGTGTGCCTCAAAAATGGGATAATGAAGCGGCTTCTGATATAGAAAATAAAGAACTAGGAACAGCTATAAATAATTGTGTAGAAGCTTTACCAGAAAAATATAGAGTAGTTTTTAATATGAAAACGGTTCAAAATATTGATACCGAAGAAATTTGTAATGAATTAGACATATCGTCGTCTAACTTGTGGGTTATTATACACCGCGCCAGACTTCAGTTAAGAAAATGTATGGAAGAAAGTTGGTTTAAAAATTAATAAAAATGAGTAAAAAAATAATGATAAATTGTGATGAAGCATCAACAATTTGTGATAAATCCCAATACTGCGAAGCCAGTTTTTTTGATAAAATAAGATTACAAATGCATTTATTTTTATGTAAAAAATGTGGCTTATACTCAGAACAAAATAAAATGATGTCAAAAATATTTAATACACACCTTGTAAATCATCACCATTCTGGCTTAACTGAAGAAGCTAAAGCCGAATTAAAAGAGGAACTTGAACATCAAATAAATTAAAGATTAAAATATTTACTTAAAACGGCGCTCTTAAAGCGCCGTTTTTTATTTTTGCTAAAATCTTTAGCTATGGAATTTATCTCAAAGGACATTCAAGAATATGCCGATTTATATTCACAAAAAGAACCCACCCTTTTACGTGAATTAAACCGCGAGACATGGCAAAAAGTACTTATACCACGTATGTTAAGTGGCGCTTACCAGGGGCGATTATTATCTATGTTGTCTAAACTTACCAAACCGAAACAAATTTTAGAAATAGGTACTTATACGGGTTATTCTGCCCTGTGTTTGGCCGAAGGTTTAGTAGCTAATGGGCAATTACACACCATTGATCACAATGAAGAATTGGCATACATCCAACAAAAGTATTTTAATAAATCAGCTTATAAAAATCAGATAAAAACCTATTTAGGCGAAGCTTTAGATATTATAGAAAACTTTAAAATTAAATTTGATTTGGTTTTTATTGATGCTGATAAAGTTAATTATCCCAATTATTTTAAAGCCATTGTGCCTAAAATGAATTCAGGCGGACTCATATTATCTGATAATGTTTTGTGGAGTGGCAAAGTCCTTCAAAAAGCAGACGCTAAAGACAAAGACACCCAAGCTTTACAGAATTACAATAAATTAATAAATGACGATCCGCGTGTAGAGAGTGTTTTATTACCTATAAGAGATGGCTTAACATTGACGCGTGTAAAATAATTCCCCTCCCGATAGCTATCGGGATGAGAGGGGTTAGGGGTGTGTTTTTTAATCTTTTAAAGTGCCAACTTTTCCTAAAACAAAAAGACAAATTTTATAAAATCCGAAGCCGAGTAGTAAGCCTAAAAGCGCCCCTGTCAAAACATCAATAGGGTAATGAACCCCTAAATAAATGCGGCTGTAGGCAAAAACCAATGGCCAAGCAAAAAACAGCCAAGCGTACTTAAATTGTTTTTTGAGTAATAAATAAATCAATAACGTGTTTGCTGTAGAGTTTGTGGCGTGCCCAGACACAAAACTAAAACTGTGAGGTGTATGTAAAATACGGATTAAGCCTTTAATGGCAGGGTCATTGTTAGGGCGCAAACGCTCAAAAGTATGTTTTATAAGATTGACAAATTGGTCTGTAAAAGCCACTAAAACAGCTGCAATTCCCAAAATAATAAGGCCTTTTTTAAAACCGTAAACTTTAAATATTAAAAAAAGCATTAAAACAAAAAGAGGTATCCAATTGTATTGATGTGTAATGGTGAGCCAAAAACCATCCCATCTTTCTGAGCCAAGATTATTTAAATAAATGAGCGCCGATTTATCTAAAGCGATAATTTTATCGAGAAGCGACATCCTATAACGAGCGTTTTATAGGCCCTGTTAAATCGTCAATATCATCTTTTACCTTATTTATTTCTTTTTTTATATCCTTGGTAAATTCGGTGTCAATACCTTGTTTTTCGGCGCTTTCGGTTATTTCGCGTTTAATATCATTAGTAGCATCCTTTAATTGACGCATACCCTTACCGAGCCCTTTGGCCATTTCGGGAATTTTATCGGCACCAAATAGCATCACCACTATGAGCATCACAACAAATATTTCGGGACCGCTGATAAATAAAAACATAGTTTTTAATTTTAAAGTACAAAGGTATTAAAATTCAAATCACAAAACTCAAAAAACAAATATCAAAAAAGTTAAAGTATTCTTGTAAATTTTGTTAATGCTGAACACTGCCACTGAACACTGCTTACTTTTTTGTTAGCATCCTTTTAATTTCATTGAGTTTCATTAAAGCCTCAATAGGCGTCAAAGTATCAATATTAGTCGATAGAATTTCTTCTTTAATGTCTTCCAACAAAGGATCGTCTAATTTTATAAAGCTCAGTTGTATATCGTTCTGTTGGGCTTTTTGTAGTTTGTCTTTGACTTCTTCAGAAGTATGACTTTTTTCGAGTTGTTTTAAAATTTTATTGGCTTTATGGATAACAGGACTTGGCATACCTGCCAATTTTGCCACGTGAATGCCAAAACTGTGTTCGCTACCACCGGGGACTAATTTACGCAAGAAGATAACTTTGTCCTTGAGCTCTTTTACCGATACATTAAAGTTTTTAATACGTTCAAAAGTCTCGGCCATATCGTTTAATTCGTGATAATGTGTGGCAAAAAGGGTTTTGGGTTTGGCAGGATATTCGTGTAGATATTCGGCAATAGCCCAAGCAATAGAAATGCCATCATAAGTACTGGTGCCGCGTCCGATTTCATCGAGTAAAACCAAACTTCTATCGGTAATATTGTGTAAAATATTGGCTGTTTCGTTCATCTCTACCATAAAAGTCGATTCTCCCATAGAGATATTATCGCTAGCGCCTACACGTGTAAAAATCTTGTCAACCAGTCCTATTTTGGCAAATTTTGCGGGCACATAACTACCCATTTGCGCCATTAAAACAATCAGAGCCGTTTGGCGTAAAATAGCCGATTTACCACTCATATTAGGTCCCGTAATCATGATGATTTGTTGCAGATTCTGATTTAAAATCACGTCATTTGGAATATAAGCTTCACCAATTGGCAATTGTTTTTCTATAACAGGATGACGCCCGTTTTTTATTTCCAAATCGGTACTTTGATCAATTTCGGGACGGACATAATTGTTATCTATAGCAATTTGAGCAAAACTATGCAAGCAATCTAATTGGGCTATACCAAAAGCGTTGGCTTGAATTTGTTCTAAATAGTCGCTTATATAGTTTAATAAATCCGTGAATAATAGTTGTTCTAAATGGGCTATTTTTTCTTGTGCCCCTAAAATTTTAGATTCGTATTCTTTGAGCTCTTCGGTAATATAACGCTCTGCATTTACCAAAGTTTGTTTGCGAATCCAATCTTCTGGCACCTTGTCTTTATGGGTGTTGCGGACTTCAATATAATAGCCAAACACATTGTTAAAAGCTATTTTTAAACTCGAAATTTGCGTGCGTTCAATTTCACGTGTCAACATAGCGTCTAAATAAGCTTTTCCCGATGTGGCTAATCCTCTCAATTCGTCTAATTCGGCTGAAACACCTTCGGCAATGGCGTTTCCTTTTTGTAAACTAACAGGCGCTTCGGGGTGGAGTGTTTGTGTTATTTTAAATATTAAATCGGTACAATCTTTAAAATTGTGTAAAAGCGATTTTACGGTTTCAGAGCTGCTTTTTTCAAGGGCTTTTTTTATAGGAATTACCGCTTCGAGTGATGTTTTTAAATATGAAATTTCACGAGGTGATATTTTAGCTGTTACCACTTTAGAAATGAGCCTTTCTAAATCGCTGATCCCTTTAATTTGAGTTGATACCAAATCGTAAAAATCGGGATGGTCTATCAAATATTTTACAAAATCGTGACGTATTTTTATCTTTTGGATATCTTTTAAAGGTAAAGCCAACCAACGTTTTAACAAACGCCCTCCCATAGGTGTGAGGGTTTTATCAATCACGCTTAAAAGGGTTACAGAACCCGATGAGGTGCCGGAATATAATTCTAAATTCCGAATGGTAAATTTATCCATCCACACGTAAGCGTCTCCTTCTATGCGTTTGAGCGCCGTGAGATGCTGTAGTTTTTTATGTTGTGTTTCAGAAAGATAATGTAACACGCTTCCAGAAGCTATAATACCTTCTGGCATATCAGAAATGCCAAAACTTTTTAAAGAGATCACTTCAAAATGTTGGGTTAGTACCTCGTTGGCAAAATCGGTTTTAAAAACCCAATCTTCCAAATAAAAGCAGTAAAAAGTATCGCCAAATAATTCGGTAAACCGGTTTTTAAACTGTTTCTGAACCAGAATTTCGTTGGGTTTAAAATTTTGAAGGAGTTTATCTATATAATCGGCATCGCCTTGCGCAGTTAAAAATTCGCCTGTTGATATATCTAAAAAAGATACACCCAAAAGCCTTTTTCCAAAATGAATCGCTGCTAAAAAATTATTGGTTTTAGCTTGTAAAACCTCGTCGTTTAAAGCTACACCGGGTGTTACCAATTCGGTTACCCCGCGTTTAACAATGGTCTTTGTCATTTTTGGGTCTTCTAACTGGTCGCAAATAGCTACGCGATAACCCGCTTTTACCAACTTGGGTAAATAAGTATTAATGCTGTGATGCGGGAATCCCGCCAAGGCTGTTTCGGTTGCGCTTCCTGCACCGCGTTTGGTAAGGACAATATCTAAAATACCGGCCGCTTTTTGGGCATCTTCGCCAAAAGTTTCGTAAAAATCACCCACCCTAAAAAGCAATAAGGCATCGGGGTACTTTGCCTTAATGGCATTGTACTGTTTCATTAAAGGTGTTACTTTTTTTACTTTTGACAAATCTGATCTATTTCTTTATGATATAATACTACCCTCCAAAAATACGTATTTTGCGAAGGCAAACAAAGATAGAATTAATTACTTAATTACTATTTTTTAAATCGGATTAAAACCTATCAAAACTTTATATGTTGTACCTAAAGGCACAATAAAAAATAGGCTTTATAAAATTACCGATATAATGTCCTAATGGGACAAGATTACAATAAAAATGGACGAAATACGTGTACAAAACCAAATAGATACTTCTTTGTGCCGTAGGTACAGCACGAAAATTAATCAGTTTTTAAATAGAAGTAAGTATTTTATAGTTTAATGACCGGCTCTTCTTTTTTCATCTTCAATATTAGATCTTTTCATACTTTTATTTACATCATTCCCAGTACTAAAATTATAGTCTAAACCTAATAAAATTAGGTGGGTATTGTATTTTGAATAGCTGTGTTTATAGATGTTATTATACTGATAATAGGAAATACTTCTTGAATTTCTAAAAACGTCATAAACCCCAAAAAAAAGTTGAAACTTCTTTTTAAATAGAGGGGTAGAAATACTTAGATTGGTGCTAAAATTATCGGCATATTGATAGTATAGATATTTATAGCGGGTTGTGTACGAAAAATTTAAATCAACCTCAATGTCTTCTGTCAAGCTAAATGTTTGATAAGACCCGATTGTAGCATAAGTCGATTCGAAAGTTTGTCTTGGGGTAATAAGAGGTGTGAAAAAACTTGAATATTTAAAACTAATTTTATTAGTGCTCTCCCACCATTTAAAATATTTAACGGGTATATTGAGCATTAAAAAAGCCGTATTTCTATACCCCGAATTCACAGGATGTGTAAGTGTATAACCCTTCGAGTCAATAAATTCTGGTGTAGAAATAATATTATTTTCGCGATAACTGTAGTTAGCCAATAAAGAATATTTTTTCTTTAAAGTATAGCCTATTTGAGCAGTATAAATAGCAACGGGTTTTAAAGATTCGTTACCAGAACCTGCAGAAGTTGGAGAATATTTAATTATAGTAGGATTATACTCGTAATATGAAGGACGGCTAATTTTTTTAGCCATATAAATATAAATAGAGTTGCTTTTATTTAAAGGGATATTATAGTTAATGGTGGGTAATAAATTAAAATTATTATTCTTTTTATTGAGGTCACGTTCTCCAAAACGATTTAAATTGTATTCTAATCTAGAACCAATTGTTAAACTTGTCTTTTTAAATTTAAAATGATAATTGAGATAAAAAGCATAAATAGATTCATCAAATTTAAAAAAATTGGTAAAATTTTGATTTAATACAAACTGGTTGTTTTCTCTCTCAAAATATTTAAAATCATCAGTATTGTGATTAAAAGAATATTTACTCCCTAAAGCAAGGTTATTGCCATTAGTCCAATTTTTCTTCCAATCTAATTTGACCCCTAAAATGGTGCTATAAGTAATATCGGGCTGTGATGTTTCGGTAGAATCAATAAGAACAAGGTTAGAAAAAAAATGACTTTTTACAGTAAGTGGATTATTATAATAATCAATAGCATAATCTGTACTAAACTTGAAGTTAGAACCCAAACTATCTAGTTTTTTTATGTATTGCAAAGAAAAAGTGTGTGTTTTATCGATATGGTCAAAATCTTTAATTATGTTTAATAAAGAATCTCTAACAGAAGAAGAACTGATTTGCGCATTAGAAACAATATTAAAATCTTTATCATTATCACTCATATAATCATACAGAAAACTTAGCGTACTAACCGAATCAAGATCATAATCAAAACCTAAAACGACAGCGGCTTCTTGGCGCATTAAATTTCTATTCCCTTTAATATCGAATGTTAAATCGTTGTCAATAGCTTGTTTTTCAAGGAAATTAAAAAACACTTTATGGTCAGATTTATAAAGTTCGGTATAAAATCTAATTTTATTTTTACTGTAAAAAAAACTAGCATAATTAGTCGCTTGAAAATAGTTATTTGAGCCTATATTACTACCAATTGAACCTGTAAAGCCGATATCTTTTTGGGTAATAATATTTATTTGCCCCGTTATATCACCTTCAAAAGAAGCGTCAGCTCTGTCGGTAATTTCAATACTTTTTATGGTATTTGGTCTAATGCTTTTTAAAAAAGTAGCAAATTGCGAGGGCTTTATTTTTATCTCTTTGCCGGTTAAAAGCAACTTAATAGCACTGCTGCCGGCAATTTCTAACCCATTAATGTTGGGGGCATATTTTAAAATAGACATAACATCTCTTTTATTTGCTAGTGGCGTCCCTATTACATTTAGTTTTATACCTGATTCGGTAATTTTAACAATCTTTTTTTTGGCATTTATCACAACTTCTTTTAATGCAAAGGTGTCATCTTGGAGGATAATTGTGTTTAATTTTGTGTTTTTTATAACAGAAATAGTCTTCTTAAAAGTTTTAAAACCCAAAACAATTATTTCTAGCTGATAATTACCTTCTACCACATCAGTCAGTTTAAATAAACCATTGTCGTCTGAAACAGTATAATATTTAATAATATCAGCATTTTTGTCAGACAAAAGTTTAATAGCTGCCGCTGCTACAGGCATATTGTTATTGTCTTTTAGTAAGCCTTTTACAGTAAAAATATTTTGACCAAATGCATTTAGGTTTAAAATTAAAAACAAGGAAAAAAGAAATAGTGTCTTGTGTTTGTCGAGGCGATTTGAATAAATCATTTGAGTTAAAAAAAGTCACCCAAAGATAAGATTAATTTGATTGAAAGTCAATAACAACTTTAAGTTTTAAAAGTTAAATTTGCACTTTAAAATAATCTAATAAACGTGCAAAACCGTAAACTAAAAAACAGCGAACTCAATCGTCTTTCTGTAGCCGATTTTAAAAAAACAGCAAAAACACCACTGATTGTTATTTTAGATAACATTCGCAGTTTAAACAATATTGGGTCGGTTTTTAGAACTTGCGATGCCTTTGCTATAGAAAAAATATATCTCTGCGGTATTACCGCACAGCCACCTCATAAAGATATTCATAAAACCGCTTTAGGCGCCACCAATTCTGTTGCATGGGAACATGCTAAAGATATTTTAAAATTAATAGATAAGCTTAATGCTGATGGTGTTACAATTGCTGCGATTGAACAAGCCGAAAACAGTGTGATGCTTCAAGATTTTAAGCCTAATTTGCAACAAAAAGTAGCCGTCGTTTTTGGCAACGAGGTGAAAGGCGTACAACAAAATGTGGTCAACGCTTCAGATTATTGTGTAGAAATTCCGCAAGTTGGCACCAAGCATTCTTTAAATATTTCGGTAAGTTGTGGCGTGGTACTTTGGGATTTGTTTAAAAAAATGCGACTTTAGCGCTCAGATTTTAAAAAAATGTCAGATCAATTTTTATTTTATTTTAAACAAGGCTTGTTTCACGTCTTAGATTGGTCGGCTTACGACCATATCTTATTTTTGTTGGCATTGGTAGTTGTTTTTACATTAAAAGATTGGAAAAAGACGCTTTGGCTCATTACCTTTTTTACCATAGGACATACTTTAACATTAGCTTTGGCAGCGTATAATCTTATTTATGTCAAAGATAATATTGTTGAGTTTGCCATAGCTGGAACTATTTTAATAACAGCCTTAACCAATATTGTTTTTCATAAAAAAGGAACAGGTAATATGAATATCAATATCATATTTGCTTTATTATTTGGTTTGATTCACGGACTGGGTTTTTCGAGTTATTTTAAAATATTAGTCGGACGTGAAGCTGATAAAGTGTTACCTTTAATCACGTTTGCACTTGGCGTAGAGGTTTCACAAGCAATTTTAGTTATTGTTATTTTGTTATTTTCATTCGTTGGATTAAATGTTTTTAAAGTCTCAAAACGCGATTGGATTATGCTCATTTCGGCCATTATTTTAGGGATAACCATTCCTATTTTATACGCTCGTAAATTTTGGTAATTCTTTAACAACAAAAACAATTTAAAAAGGGTTAATTTACAAACAATATGGCAACAGATAAAAAACAATTACTTTACGACACTGCTTATATAAAAATGGCTACAGAATGGGGCAAATTGTCGCGCTGTAATCGCAAGCAAGTGGGCGCGCTTATTGTAAAAGATAAGATGATAATTTCCGATGGTTATAACGGTACACCCTCCGGATTTGACAATTGTTGCGAAGATGATGAAGGACTAACTAAATGGGAAGTTTTACACGCCGAAGCCAATGCCATTTTAAAAGTAGCCGCCTCGTCCCAGTCGTGCCAAGGAGCGACGCTGTACATCACCTTATCGCCTTGCCGTGAGTGTAGTAAATTAATCCATCAAGCGGGGATTAAACGTTTGGTGTATAAAAAAGCATATAGAGATACGTCTGGTCTTGAATTTTTAGAAAAAGCAGGTGTTGAATTGGTAAATCTAGAAATAGAAGAGTAAAAAAATTAAAGCAGTTGTCAGGTTAAGCCTGCCTGCAACAGGCATGGCGGTGTCGAAATCTTACAATTTAAATAGTATAACTTATTACGTGAATAAATTAAAAACCTTTTTACCCATAATAATTGGTGCCAGCATAGCCTTGGGCGTTTTGCTAGGTAGTTATTTAAATTTTAATAAAAGAGCTGTCACTTTTTTAGGGATGACTAACAATAAGAGTGAAGCCAAAATAAAACGACTCATCGATTACATTCAATATGATTATGTAGATAAAGTTGATACCGATAGCCTTTTAGATATGGCTATTACCAATATGTTGAGCAAACTCGATCCGCATTCTGTATACATCCCCGCCAACAGGCGCAAACAAATAAACGAAGAAATGCGTGGTAAATTTGTGGGTGTAGGTATTCAGTTTCTAATGTTTAAAGACTCACTAACCGTTTCCAAAGTCATACCAAATGGCCCTAGTTTTAAAGCGGGCATTATGGCTGGTGATAGGATTTTAACAGCAGATGAGGATACCCTTTACGGAAAAAAACTCAGTAATAAGAGCATTATTAAAACCTTAAAAGGAAAGAAAAACACTAAAGTAGCATTGGGTATTTACAGAAAGGCTACCCAAAAATATTTTACCACAACTGTAACCAGAGATGAGGTGTCTATTAAAAGTTTAGATGCTTTTTATATGATAAATGACACTTTAGGTTATATAAAACTCAATAAATTTTCGGCCACTTCTTACACCGAATTTCACAAAGCGCTGATTAGTTTAGAAAAGCAAGGAATGAAAAGTTTGGTATTTGATTTACGCAATAATCCAGGAGGTTATTTACAAATAGCTATTAAAATTGCCGATGAATTCTTAACTAAAGGACAACTTATTGTTTCTACAAAAAACAAAGGAGGCCGTGTAGAAAAATCATTTGCAACAAATAAAGGCGATTTTGAAAAAGCCCATGTTTTTGTGCTTATCGACGA